>DATCEJ010000488.1:0-3283 GCA_036510135.1 Roseiarcus sp.
GGCCGCCTCAAGCAATGGCTCAATCGCTTCAACGGCGTCGCAACCAAGAACCTGCCCAACTATCTCGGCTGGCGGCGCGCCCTCGAAGCCTGGGGCGACCAAGTCACGCCGCAGAGCTGGATCAAGGGCGCAATCGGAAACCGCCCATATCAATAGGTATCGCTATAAGAGCCCTAATTATGGCTCTTATAGTATCTATTGGTTTTAGATATACTTGGCGTCGGGCGCGAGGTTGATTCGATGCGGGCTGATGATTTTCGGCGTGGCTGGCTTCGATTGCCGGCTTGAGCGCGGCGCAACGGGCCGAAGGTTTGGCGGCGTTGGCGCGGGCGGCCATTGGGGCCACAGATTCTGCGCGCGACGAGACTTCGGAAGCCTCGCCGAAGCGGAGCGGCAAGCGCGGTCGTCGGGAGGATGCGCTTGGGTCCGCCAGTCGGGAGCGGGTGGAAAGCCAGGGCTGTCCGCATTGCGCGGGCCGAGCGATCGTCGGCTGGGGCCGCTCGGACGGGCTGTTGCGGTTTCGCTGCAAGAGTTGCGGGCGCACGTTCAACGCGCTCACCAAGACGCCGATGGCGCATCTGCGCAAGAAGGAGCGCTGGCCCGATCACGCCCGGGCGATGATCGCGGGCAAGAGTCTGGCGAAGACCGCCGAGCTTTGCGGCGTTCATCCGGCGACGGCTTTTCGCTGGCGGCATCGGTTTCTGCGCGCGCCCGCCGACGACAAGCCCCGAACGTTGAGCGGAATCGTCGAGGCGGATGAGACCTTCATCCTCGAATCCTTCAAGGGCCGATGGTCCGACCTGCCGCGACAGGCGCGAAAGCGGGATGGAAAGGCCCGGCATCCGGGCCTTTATCAGGACAACATTCCCATCCTCGTCGCTCGCGACAGGAAGGGCGCGACCTTCGATGAGGTCTCTTGCCTCAAGTCGACGGCGCTTCCGCCCAAACAGCGCTCGCCGGCGTCGTCACGCCGGGCAATCACTTGGTCGGCGACGGCGGCCAGGCGATCGCCGCTTTCGCCCGCGAGGCCGGGATTCCCTTCCACGGCCCATGCTCGCCCGGAAAGCCGACCGCCGAGGCGCCTCACCTCCACATCAACAACGTCAACGCCTATCACGGCCGCCTCAAGCAATGGCTCAATCGCTTCAACGGCGTCGCAACCAAGAACCTGCTAACTATCTCGGCTGGCGGCGCGCCCTCGAAGCCTGGGGCGACCAACTCGCCCGCCAAAACTGGATCAGGGGCGCTATCGGAAACGGGCCATACCAACAGGCAACGCTTGAGAGCGAAGAGGTAAACAGGGAGTCAAGTATATAACTCCCTTTAAAAAGGGGCCTGTTCCCCGACGTATCGGGCGCACCAAAGGCGGCCTGATCTCCAAGCTGCACGCGGTGTACGACGGCAAGGGACGGCGCTCGTCATGTTGCTGAGCGAAGGGCAGATGAGCGACTTCAAGGGTGCGGCGCTGATGCTGTCCGACTTGCCAGGGCTAACGAGCTTCTGGCCGACAGGGGCCACGATGCAGACTGGTTCCGTGATGCGCTGGCCAAACGCAAAATCGCCGTTGCATCCCGTCCAAATCCAATCGGAAAATTCCGATCTCCCACGACGCAGCCCTCTATAAGCAGCGCCACAGAATCGAAAACATGTTCGGACGGCTCAATGACCGAGGGCGCATTCACACCCGATACGACCGGTTCGCCCACACCTTCTTCTCCGCGATCTGCCTCGTCGCAGCCGTCATCTTTTGGCTTTGATCAATGAGTCCTGAGCCAACGCTTCTCCGAGGCATTCTCTACACCCGGTAACCGATGAAACACTTGACAGCCATTTATTCAAGCAGCCTGCATTCCACAGTCCACGATCGGCTGATAAAAAATTACAGGTCGCGGTCCTCGCACGTCCGGGGATGATGCTCTAGTAGAGCGGCGGTGAAGTCTAGCCGGGTCATGAGCGAAGCGAGCCGACGGGAAGTGCGGGCCGGGCTTGAGCCCTCGTTGCTCGCCTTTGGCGATATGCGTTGGTGTTGTCGAAGGCGCGTGATGCCGCCGACGACCTCGTGCAAGCCACATGCCTGCGCGCGATCGAGCTCGCGGATCAATTTGTCCCGGGAACACGCATTGACCGGTGGTTGTTCGCAATTCTTCGCTCGATCTGGCTTAACGAGATACGATCGCAACGAATTCGGGGAGGTGGCGGTTTTGTCGACGCGGAGGACGTGCTGATTAGCGACGGTGCGCGCGAAATGGAAACGAATATTACCGCGTCTATGGGTTAAGAGCGATTGGTGGGCTGCCGCAGGCCCAGCGCGAGACAATTCTGTTGGTATATGCCGAAGGATATAGCTACGCAGAGGCGGCCGTGGCGCTTGAAGTGCCGATTGGCACGATAATGAGTAGGTTAGCCGCAGGGCGGGCGGCGCTGGCCAAACTAAAATAGGAGGGCTTGGGCAACCCCATTCAGGTCCGACGATAACGCCGAACTTGTCGCGTTGATCGACAACGAACTCGACAAAGGCCACCGAACCGCCCTCTTGGCGCGTCTCGCGGCCGACGACGGGTTGTGCCAGCGTTATGAAGAGCTGCGCCAAACCAGCGTGCAGCTCGCCGCCTCCTTCGACGTTTTGCTCCAAGCTCCGCTCACTCGCCCGCGGAACGCCCTTCCTGCTAAGGAGTTGATTCGGCGTCCGCCAAGGCGCTTTAGTGGAATTGCTTTCCGAGAGCTGATGGCCGGTCTTTTGATAGGGGTCCTCGCCGCAGGCGCTGCCATATGGGCGTCAACAACCTTTGGGCTGTTCGACGAGCGGGAGGATTGGCGCACGGCGATCGCCGAATACACGCACCTTTACACGAACGAGACCTTCGGTCCGTTAAAGCCGGACGCCGCGGAACAGGCGGCTGAGCTGAAGGCGGTCGGCGCCATGGTCGGCGCGAACCTCACGCCCGAGAACGTGACGCTCCCGGACCTGCGGGTCGCATCGGCGTTCATGCTCTCATACGGAGGCTCGCCGATGGGCGTGCTCGCTTATGTGGACTCTTCGGGCGCTCCCGTCCTGCTTTGCATCCTTGCCAACGGCGCGCCGGATGCGCCTACTCAATCAGAGAGTCGCGGCGACTTGTCGCTCGCCTGGTGGTCGCGTGATGGCCGCAGTCATTTAATTGTCGGCCACGTTTTGAGGAGCGGGCCGGTGCTCTAAGCAGTCAATCAGCGCCTGCGGCGCGCCATTATGGATGAAAATGGTGGCGCCGCGGACCGATTTGTCAGAGCCTCGCGGCGGGTGACC
>DATCEJ010000489.1:0-2693 GCA_036510135.1 Roseiarcus sp.
CTCGACCAAGCTCGATCGCGATTTCGAGACGAGCGTGTTCGACGCTGCGCGGGCCCGCCGCTCGCTCGAGCAAAGCCTGAAGACGCTCGGCATCGATCGGGTCGATCTCCTGCACATTCACGATCCCGAGCACGCAAGCTCGTTCGACGAGGCGACCGGCAAAGACGGCGCGCTCGGCGAACTGTTTCGGATCAAGGAGGAGGGGCTGGCGAAAGCCGTGGGGCTGGCGGCGGGCCCCGCTTCCATGATGATGCCGCTGTTGCGGAACTGGGATTTCGACGCGCTCATCACCCACAATCGCTTCACGCTCGCCAACCGCAGCGCCAACGCCATGCTCGACCTCGCGGCGTCGCGGGGGATCGCCGTGCTCAACGCCGCGCCCTACGCGAGCGGCGTGCTCGCCAAGGGGTCGACCGTCTACCCGCGCTACGCCTATCAGGAAGCGTCGGAGGAGATGCTCGATCCGATCCGCAAGATCGAAGCGATCTGCACCCTGCACGGCGTGCCGCTGGGCGCCGCGGCGCTGCAGTTCTCGATGCGCGATCCTCGCATCGCCTCGACCATCTGCGGCGTGACCAAGCCCGAGCGGGTCAAGCAGACGGTCAATTGGGCGCGCTTTCCCATTCCCGACGAGGCGTGGGCCGAATTGATGGCGCTGAGCTACGCGACCGAAGATCCCGAAGCGACGCGCGACTACAAGCTGGGGTGAGCGGACTGCTCACCAGGCGGCCATGACGCTCTCAGCAGCCCGGCAAGCGATCTGCATTATGGTCAGCGTCGGGTTGGCGCTCCCGGACGAGGGGAACACCGCCGCACTGGCGACGAAGATATTGGGGACCGCGTGACAGGCCAGGCGCGGATTGACGACCGAGGTGCGCGGATCGACGCCCATGCGAGCCGTTCCGGCAGGATGGCGGGTGTCCGTCGTTTGCTCAATCAGGTTCTCCCGGTCCGAATCGACGGACCATGCGATAGGGCTCGTGACATCCAGGAAGGTGGATCGCCAGAATCGACGCGCGCGCACCAATACCGAGCGAAGGGTGTGCGCGTCGAGAGCCGTCTTCCGCCAGTCCATCTGCAACATCGGCGCGCCAAGCTCGTTTCGCTGCTTGGACAGCGTGAGGCGCGAACACGCGCTTGGTGTTTGCTCGATCCGCGCATCGACGAAAAGGTCCATAGCTGGGCTAAAGTACATCTGTTTGTGTCGAACTCTCCAATAGAGGGCCGGACCCACGCTCCCCAGATCCTTCGCGATCCCCCTTTTCGGCACAAGTTCGAGGAACCGCCGAGCCTGAACCGATTTTCCGAGATTGCGCAGATAATGATGGATCGAGAGCGGCGGAAACTCGGCTCGTATCGTAACGTAGCCGCTCGCGGCTTGGTCTTTGCGCTGAGCTTCTGCTGTGGTTTCCAGGTGCAGGCCACGACGGGTCGAGCCGCCAATGTGATAGCCGAAGACAAGATTGGTTCGCCTGCTGTCGAGCGGCTCGATTCGCCCCGCCTCGATCTTGAGGTGATCGGTGAAGTATCGACCCAGCGCGCCGCATCCTGAAAACGCGCGACCCGCCGTCAGCTCGTCGAGTTGAAGCAAAAGCCTGGTCGTTTCGAAAGTCCCCGCCGCCACGATGAACCACTCGGCCATGACGGTCAGGCGCCTGCCGTTGAGGCTCCTGGCCTCGACTCCAGTGAGGCGACCGGCGGCGGCGTCGAAGAGCAAGTCGGATACCGTCGCGTTGAGCCAGATCTCGGGGTTGCGCTTGACCGCGAGCATGTCTCGGAGAAGGCGGACCACATTGCGCCGGCGAAAGGTCGGCCACTTCGACCATCTGGCGGTCATGTCCTGGCGACCGCCCGGCAATGGGTCATGCACACGCAACGGCGAAGAGGGTAAGTCTTCGTAAGTGCTTTGATCCAACCGAAACAGGCGCTCGATTTCGGGCACGAAACGGTCGAGATCCGCCCTCTCGATTGGCCAACCGCTCAAACCGATATAGTCCCTCGGGGCCATGTCATGAGGCGCAAGCGGCATGATGCGCCCGCCCCAGGTGTTCGAGGTCCCGCCAAGCGCGCGCACCCGGCCGGTGACGGCAGTCTGGTAGGTTTCTCCAGCTTGCTCGACCGCGTTGAAGGCGTCGAATCGATCAAGCGGCTTCCGATCGCCGCTTTCGAGAACAATGACGCGGCGTCCCGATTCGCTCAGACGCGAGGCGGCGATCAAACCCGCAATGCCGCCGCCAATGACGCATACGGAGCATTTCGCGGTCAGTCGAGGGTCGACCGAAGCGCTGAGATCGCGAACCATTGCCGCCTTGATCTGGACTATTCCGGGCTGGGAGTACCCGCAATGCTATCTTCGGGTCTGTTCGAGCGCCAATCGCCAAATTGGCGGATCGACGCCGCGCGCTTGTGCTTGCAGGCGCCCCAGCGGTTCGCGCGATCACTTGACCTTACCTCTCCGTTTCGCGCACCAAGGTCCCTGCGCCGGGCGGGTTCGGCGCGAATGGTCTCTCAGGATCCGACATGTTCGAAACCACCGTCGCCGGCAGCCTGCCGAAGCCCCTCTGGCTCGCCGAGCCGGAGAAACTCTGGCCTGCCTGGAAGCTGGAGGGCGACGCGCTCGCTGCGGGCAAGATCGACGCCACCATCCTCGCGGTGAAGCGGCAGGAGGACGCCGGCATCGACATCGTCAGCGA
>DATCEJ010000490.1:0-15591 GCA_036510135.1 Roseiarcus sp.
CAACCCGCGCATGAGAGCTTGCTCAACCGTCGTCTTTCAGTCCTGTCCCCTGCCGTGGACGTCGTCCAAAAGTAGAGCGCCTGGGCTGAACCAGAATGTCGGTGCTTGATCAAAACCCTTGACGGCGAACATGAGAGCAGGCCGTTGAAGAAGTGTCGCGTTTGGCTTTGAGTACGGCCTCGTCGCCGTTTCGGTAGGCGAACCCGATTTCGATGGAGCCGTCGTCGAGCAAATCGGCAGAGCCGTCGCCAAGGACTTGGTCCCCTTCGTCCGAGCCGTCCCAGGTGAAGCCGACCGACAGGCGGCTGTATTCGATGTCGAGGCTGGCTTGCAGCGCGCCGAAAGCGATTTCGCCGTGACCGTTTGCGGTGATCGCCATCCTTGCCGGCCCGCAGAGATCCAGATAGTCGCGATCCCAGATGTCGGCCTCGACGATCCGCCAACGGCCGATGAGTTGGCAATTCATTGGCGCGCTCACGCCATCGCCGCTAGGAGCTTGGGCAGCCGCGTCAGATTGTAAGCGGTCGCGGCGAAGGTGAAGGCCCAGCCAACCCGCTCGCGTCCCCGGAACTTGGTCTTCTCCTGGCCGGCGATCGTCTTCATCCAGCCGAAGGCTTCCTCGATTCGCTTGCGGATGCGCTGGCTAACGGCGTAGCCGCGATGACGCGTCGTGCGTCCGTCGATCGCCGACGAGCGCCCGCTCGTGTTCTGCGCCACATGCGGCGTCACTCGTATCGAGCGAACCTCGTTGACAAAGTCTTCGGCGTCGTAACCCTTGTCGGCGCCCAGGGTGATCGCGTGCGGCCGGTCGGCGCGCGGCTCGATCATATGCAGCGCCGCGACCCGCTCGGCGTGGCCGCCCGCCTGCGTCAGACAGGCGTCGACCACCAGGCGTTGCGGTTCTCCATAAGGGCGTGCCCCATGAAGCAAAGCTTGGCCTCATTGCCCGGCCCTTTGCGATACAGCCTCGCCTCCGGGTCAGTCGTCGAGGCGTGCGTGTCGTTCGAGCGCTTCTGGCCATGAAAGTCCGCTTCCCTATTGCGGCCGCCTCCGTCCGCCGGCGGCTCGTGCGGTCCTTCCTTCGGCTTAAAACTCTTCATCGACGCCCAGGCCTCGATCAACGTGCCATCGACCGAGAAATGGTCCGTGCTCAAGAGCCGCTTCACACGTGGCTGCGCCAGAACCGCGCCCAGCAGCTTGGCGGCGATGTCGCCCTCAAGCAGTCGATCGCGGTTCTTGGAGAACGTCGAATGGTCCCACGCCGCGGCGTCCACGCCGATCCCGACAAACCAGCGAAACAGCAGGTCGAACTCCAGCCGATCCATCAGCTGCCGCTCCGAGCGGATCAATAAAAGGCCTGCAGCAACATCGCCCGCAGCAGTTTCTCCCGAGGAATCGAGGGGCGACCCATCGGCGAATACAAAGCCGAAAAATCACCCGCCAAAGCCGCCATGGCCTCATTCACGAGGCCGCGGATCGCCCGAAGCGGATGGGTCTTGCCCACGCGATCTTCAAGATCGACGTAACTGAACAGCTCCCCCGACCGCTCGTCCCAGCCTCGCATCCCACTGCCTCCAAATTCGTGCGGAGAATTGAATCACAACGCAATTCCCACGGCCAGAGACATTTTCAACAGCCTGCTAAGCCCGCAATCCACGAGACAGGAGGCCGAATCGAGCTCCCAAGAGGAGCGACGCCCGAGGGAGGGAGCAGACGACGGCGCGGATTCTGTTGCATGCGGTCAACGACTAGCCGACTGCGGTTTCAACCTAGCCGGCCTGACCCGGCTTACCCCATCAAGCGCCGAACGAGTGCGCAGAGAACACAGGCATCCCAAGGCGTCGATACCCGGAAGAGCTTCTCCGCTTGACCCATTAGAGAACAGTATCCGGAAATAATGGTCATTGCCGACCGCGCCGTAAACGAGTCCAATCGACCGCGAGAAGAGCGTTGAGGTTCTTGCCCAAAAGATCCAAGTTGAAAAGGGTTTGAGTTCTAGCGAAGTGACACCCTGAGCGGGTCACGCGCTCTTGAGCCGCGAGGGGCGCTCGTCTAGCTTCGTTTTCGAAAGCCTTTTGGGGGAATTCCATCGGCCAGTTCTTCACCCGCCCACCTCACGCGCCATTGCCGGTTCGCAAAGTTCCCCGATCGACCCGACATGTGGGACGGCGCATCCTGATTACCGGCGCCGCAGGCGGCGTAGGTCACGCAACCGCCGAGCTATTGGCCGCCGAAGGCGCCAGCGTCGCGCTGGCCGACATTCGCGCGGACGCGCTCGAAGCGGCTGCGGCCGCGATCAGGGGGGACGCGTTCGCCGTACGCGTGGACTTGGCGGAGCCGACGTCGATCGCGGCCGCGATCAACGCGGCCGAAGCGAGGCTCGGTCCGCTCGACGGCCTGGTGAATTGTGCGGCCATCGTCATACACGCTGACCCCCTCGAAACCGCCTGGACGGACTGGGAGAGAATCTTCCGAATCAATCTCTTCGGCGCCTACGAGACCTCGAGGCTCGTCGCACGGTCGATGATCGAGTCGGGCGCTCGAGGCGCGATCGTCAGCGTCGCTTCCGAGGCCGGTAAAAAAGGGCATATCGAGTCTTTGGCCTACAGCTCCAGCAAGGCGGCGCTCATCAATATGACCCGCGTCCTCTCCGCGACGCTCGCCCCCCATGACATCAACGTCAATTGCGTTTGCCCGGGGGGCGTCGCGACCGACATGCTGCGCGAGGTGGCGGTCGCCTATGGCAAGCTTGCCGGACAGGCTGCTGGCGACGTTTTTCCGCAGCTTGTCAGTTCGCAATTGGCCCGACACATCGAGCCGGTCGAGGTCGCGCGGACGATCTCCTTCCTCCTCAGCGACGACGCAATTATAATCCGGGGGCAGGCCATCAGCGCGGACGGCGGCGACACGCCATATTGACGAGACTTCACAAATGAACGTAGCGAAAACCAGACCGGGGGCTTGCGCCGCGCTCGATCACGACCGGGCGCACAGGACCTGCCTGCGGGCCCGCTTTCTCCAGCCTTCACGCCAGCAGGACGAAAAGCCATGAAACGCATCGCCGCAGTCACACTTCCCCTCATCGCGCTTTTCGCCAGCGCAAGCCTCGCCGATGAAAAGCCGCTATTCGTGTACGTCTCGCCCAATCCGATTGGGGTCAACGACTTCCTCAAGCTCGGCAAGATCGGGACCGAGCGCGTGGCTGAGGCGCTCGGCGGCGTCGCCAAGACCTATGAAAGCTCCGATCCGACAACACAACGGCAGAACCTCGAGGCCGCCGCCAAGGCCGGCGCCAAGGTGGTCATCGTTATCGGCTTCGAGTTCAACGACATGCTGCCCGAGGTGGCGTCGGCCTATCCGAACGTGCAGTTCCTCCAGGTGGACAGCTGTCCCTTCGACAAACTGAAGCCGAACATCCATTGCTCGGTGTTTCGCGAATACGAATCAGCCTTTCTGACCGGAGCAGAGGCGGCGTTGACGACCAAGACCGGCAAGGTCGGAGCGATCGGGGCGCTCGATATTCCATTCCTGCACCGCTATACGGACGGCTTCATCGAGGGCGCCAAGCACGTCAAGCCAGACGTCAAGATATCGCCGAAGCTCTGGGTCGGCGGCAACAACCCGTTCTCGGATCCGGCGCGCGGCCAGGAGCGCGGCGCGGCGATGGTCGCCGACGGCGCCGACCGCATCCTCGCCGCCGGCGCCGGTTCGAACGGCGGCATCTTCAAGGCCATGCAGGACGCCCAGGGCGTGGCCGCGTTCGGCGTCGACGTGAACCAGTGCCCGCAGGCGCCGGGCGCGGTCATGGACAACGTGGAGAAGAAGACGGATGTATCCGTCGAGCTCGCCGTCAAGGGAATCGTCGCGGGCTCCCAGCCGCCGATCGCCGCGCTAGGCCTCAAGGAGGGCGGCATGTCGGTGACCGCGCTCGATCCTGACGTGAAAGGCTCGAAGTGCCTGATCGCCGACTATCCCGACGTCATCGCCAAGATAAAGGCGCTGCGGGATCAGATCGTCGATGGCTCAATCAAGATCGCTGACCCGATGAGCGCCAAGTAGCCCACCGATCCGGACCTCCTCTCGTGGCCGAGATCGCAGCCGTCGGCATCGTCAAGCGCTATGGCGGCCTTGTCGCCAATGATGGCGTGGATCTCTCGGCCGAGCGGGGCGAGATCCACGGCGTAATGGGCGAGAACGGGGCGGGCAAGACGACCCTGATGAGCATCCTGTTCGGCCTGCAGGCGCCTGACGGTGGCGAGATTCGCGTGCGTGACGCGCCTGTCTCGTTCCGTTCGCCGATCGACGCGATGGCGGCGGGCCTGGGCATGGTGCACCAGTCGTTCAAGCTCTTCGGCTTGCTGACGACTTGGGAAAACATCGTTTATGGCGCGGAGCCGAGGCGCGGCCCGTTCATCGACCGCCGTGCCGCGCGCGATCGTGTCGCCGAGCTCGCAGCGCATCACCATCTCGCGGTCGATCCCGACGCCCGGGTCGGCGATCTGTCCGTCGGCGTGCGCCAGCGGATCGAGATCCTCAAGGCGCTCTACCGCGACGCGCGCATTCTCATTCTTGACGAGCCGACCGCGGTCCTGACGCCGCCCGAGCGCGACGCGCTGTTCGCCGTGCTGAAAAACCTTGCGTCCGAGGGACGCACCGTACTGCTCGTGACCCACAAGCTCCACGAAGTGACGGCTATCACCGACCGGGTCACGATCCTCCGGGATGGGCGCACCGTCGCGAACCTGCGCACCGCCGACACCAACGCGGGCGAGATCGTGCGGGCGATGACCGGCCGCAACGTCAATCTTAAGATTGAGAAGCGTCCACTGCCGCCGGGCGATACGCTTCTCAAAGCCGTCGACGTCACGATCGGGTCGCCTTCCGGCAAGGCTGTGGTCGACCACGTGAGCCTGACCGTGCGGGGCGGCGAGATTGTCGGAATCGCAGGCGTCGCAGGCAATGGTCAGAACGAACTCGTTGAGGCGCTCGTCGGCCTGCGCAATCCGGATGGCGGCCGCGTGAAGGTCTGCGGGCGCGACGTGACGGATACGGATGTGGCGAGGCACCGCGCCGCAGGTCTTGCGTATATTCCCGAGGATCGCGCCGCCGTCGGCTCTGCGGGGGAGGCGAGCGCCGCCGACAATCTTGCGATGGGATTCCATCGCAGCGCTCCACTCGCCAGTGGGCCCTTCATCAACCCGTCGGCATTCGCCGAACGGGCGCGCGTGCTCATCCGGCGCTTCGCCATCCGTATCGCAAGCGAAAGTACGGATGTCGGAACGCTATCGGGCGGCAATCTGCAGAAGATTGTCGTCGCCCGCGAGCTCTCGCACGAAGCGCCGGCGCTGATTGCGGAGCAGCCGACGCGAGGGCTGGACGTCGGCGCGACCGAACATATCCACGAGCAGCTTGTCGCCGAGCGGGACAGAGGCCGCGCGGTTCTTCTGGTCTCGGCGGAATTGGGCGAAATCCTCGGGCTGTCGGACCGGGTACTGGTCATGTTCGAAGGGCGAATCCTGGCGGACCTCCCACAAGGGAGGGCCGACGAACACAATGTCGGATTGCTCATGGCAGGCCGAGGCGCGGAAGCCGGATGAGCCCTTTCTCCAGCACGCCGAAACCAGGCGGCGACCGCCTGCGCATTCCGCCGGTGGCGCTCGCAATCGGCTTCGCCGCATTGGTCGGAGCCGCGCTCATCCTAGTCTCCGGCCACGATCCGCTCAGCGCCTATGCTGAGATCGTCAGAGGCTCGCTGTCGCCTGGAGCCCTGCCGGACACGCTTAATTGGGCGACGCCGCTGGTCGGAATGACTCTTGTCGCCGCCATCCCGCTGCGAGGCGGCATGGTGAACCTCGGCGGCGACGGCCAGCTTGTCATCGGCGGCCTTATCTGCGCGCTCGCGCCTCTGTTTTTCCCGGGACACAGCGCGTTCGGCGCGGCGGTCGGACTGGCGCTCGCGGGAGTCGGCGGCGGCCTCTACGCAGCGCTCGCGGCTTGGGGCGAGGTCCGGCACGGCGTCCCAATGCTGATCTCGAGTCTGCTCCTGAGTTACCCGGCGATCGGCGTTACATCCTACCTCGCGCGCTTTCCCCTTCGCGACGTTTCGACCGGACTGCCGCAAACCCTCATGATCCCCCCGGGCGCGCGCCTTTACGTTCTGTCCGGAGCGCTCAACGTCGGCAGTCTCCTCATCGCGGCGATCGCGCTCGCCGTCATCTTCGTCGACCGGCGGACGAGCGCAGGTTACGAATTGCGGATGCGGGGCAAGAACCCGCGTTTCGCCGGATACGGCGGCGTGCGGCTCGGATGGCAAGCCGTGCGGACCATGTTCGCGAGCGGCGCGATCGCCGGCCTCGTCGGGGCGATCATCGTGCTTGGCTCGCAATTCCGGTTCATCGACGGGGCGCTCGTCACGCCAGCCTACACCTGGTCCGGTCTGATGGCGGCGCTGCTTGTCAATGGGGAGCCGGTTGGGGCGATCGTCGCCGGCCTCTTCTTCGCCGCGCTGCAGACCGGGGGCTTCGCCATGCAGCGCGAGACGTCGGTGCCCCGGGTGCTGACCCTGGTATTGCAGGCGATCGTGATCCTCTTCCTCGCCATGCGGCGGGGATTGGGGCGGCGGATGTGATCCAGAGCCTTTTCACCCCGTTTCTGTTCCAGTCCACGGCCCAAGCGATCACGCCGATCCTTTTCGCCGCGCTTGCGGGCGTATTGTGCGGACGGGTCGGCGTGTTCAATCTCGCGCTCGAGGGCCAGATGCTGGTCGGCGCCTTCGCTGCGATCGTCGGCAGCTACTTCGGTCACAGCGCGCTCGTCGGCGTCGCCGCGGGAATGGCCGCGGCGGCGGTCTTTTCGCTGATCCTCGGCTATGGTGCGACGATTTTCCGGGGCGATCCGGTCGTCATCGGCATCGGCATGAACCTGCTCGCGGCGGGACTGACGGCGTATCTGCTGCGAGTCGTGTTCGGCGTCAGTGGAACCTTCAGCGACCCGAATGTGGTCGGGCTTGGCCGAATCACGATCCCGACGCTTATCGGCGTGCCCGTGCTCGGCTGGGCGTTCGCCCGCCAGTCGCCGCTGACGTTGGCGGTCTGGGCGCTAACCGCGCTGATCAGCGTCGTTCTGTTCTTGACGCCAGTCGGACTGCGGCTGCAGGGCGTAGGCGAACAGCCAGCGGCGGCAGGGGCGCTCGGCATCGACGTCGCCCGCTACCGGAGCGTGACAGTGCTCATCGCCGGGGCGCTTACGGGTCTCGCGGGGGCGCAGCTCTCGCTTGGGGCGGTCAGCGTCTTCGCCGAGGACATGAGCGCGGGCCGGGGTTGGATCGCCGTCGTCGCGGTCATGCTCGGTCGCAACAATCCGCTTTATGCCGCAGCGGCCTGTGTGCTGTTCGGCTTCGCCGACGCGATCGGGGTGAACCTGCAAAGTCACGGCCTCCCCAGTCAGCTCACCGATATTGCTCCCTATGTCGCGACTCTGTTGGCGCTCGTCATCAGTCATCGCCGCCGAATTCGCGCCTCGCTGCGATCGAGACAATCGGCGGCGGCAATAGAAGAGTAATTGTGGAAGGTCGGATCGATGAAATCACCGCCGGTTGGCGATCGCTGTTGACGCCACGACGGCTGCGACAAGCAAAGCGACATCGGGCGCGCATGGAGGCGCCAGGAATGGCGGCGCTCAGCGCCCTTTGATCGCGGCCAGGAAATTCGCCAAAAAGCGTGGGCGGTCTACGTCCATGCACACGGCGGCATTGTGCAGGGCGACGGCGGTCAGTCGCCGGTCGGCGATCGTCTGTCCGCGGGTGAGTTCTCCGCGCAGCTCCACGTCGACGAACATGCGCTCCGTTCTGGCCAAGCTTAGATCGTCCGCGACTGCGACCGCAAGCGGATCGTGCAGACCGCAGCCGGCTATGCCCGGATACATGTTTGTGTAGGCCTTCACGTAGAATTTGGTCATCCGCATCAGCGTCTTCGCCGCCTCGTCGCCCTCCCGTGCGACTTCGTCGATCATCTCGGCCGAAAACAGAGTCGTCATCGTGACGTCCATGCCGACCAGCGTAATGTCGGCGCCCGACTGAAGGACGATATGCGCCGCTTCGGGATCATTGGCGAAATTCGCATCGACCATCGGCGCTTGAGGCCCGTGAATGCCGGGATGAAAAATCGTCGATCCCATGATGACAACCTTGCGCAAGAGCTTGGCGATCTCCGGGGCCTTGGCCAGCGCCAAGGCGAGGTTGGTGACAGGTCCGACCGGGCAGAGCGTGATCTCGCCCGGGTTCTCCTTCGCCATGCGGATGATGAGATCGCTGGCATGCTCGTCCGTCGGCCTGATCTTCGGCTCCGGAAGTTCGATGTCGCCGATCGCATTCGAGCCGTGAACGTGATCGGCGCGGCGGACATAAGGGTGAATGAACGAGCGCTCGACGCCTCTCGCGACAGGAATGTCCGGCCGGCCCAGAAGTTCCAGCAAGCGCAGGGCGTTGTCCGTGGCGATCGCGGTGTCGGTGTTGCCAAAGGTCGTGGTGAGAGCCTCGAGTTTTATGGCTGGCCGGCGGACGGCGTAGAAAATCGCCATGGCGTCATCGATGCCGGGGTCGACATCGATGATCATTCTGCAAGGGCTGCTCACGTCGAAGGCCTCCTCACGCGGGCGCAGTCATCCGGCCTTGAAAGGGCTTCAGCCCGATTTTTGGCACAGGCGTTGTCAGAGCAACGGCAGCGATTTGAATAGGACATGCTCAGCGAATCCCAAGCTACGACTAGGCCTCAAGAGCGTGCAACTCGGGCAATTTGGCCAAGCCCCTCCGCTTGTAGACTCCCCAGGTGACGAGACGTCGCTCATGATTAAGCGCCTGGCCATTTGTTATACAGGCAGGACGTACTGCAGATGACTCGGAAGACAGAGTTGGTGACGTTGTTAGAAGGATCCTTCTCAATGCACTTTGGTCGGAAATCGAACCGATCCTCCGCAATCGCGCGCAGGTCGTTTTTGACCGGCCGAAGTGGATAGCTACAGCACGGAAACGCGACACAGCACGATATGCTGTGGTGACAGCCGGGAGTTTTGACCGACATGATTCCATTGCCCAACTTCTCCAAAGCTGCCTTCGTGGACGGCGCGCCAATGACGTGGAAAGGATAGGCGGCAACGATCGGCCGGGAACGGTGACCACCCTTCCTTCAAGCAGAGGCCGACCCAATTCATATCGGCTCAACAACCGCCCGGGCGAGTAGGATTTCTCGCACGTCCCCAGAAGTCAGATGCCGAATTAGTAAGAAATTGGAATGTGGCATGCCTAACCGCCTTGCAAAGTGAAATGGGTACGAGTTCGAGCTGATGATTTACGCGGTTTTCATGGCGCTTGTACTTCTGACTCTGGCGCATCGTGGCGCAAGCATGGGCTGGAACTGATGTTGTTCTGCATCACCCTGCTCGGCGTGCTAGCGCACCTCATCGCCGACATGACCAGCCCGCTGACGTTGCGCTTTTAGCCGTGGCGCGGCTTTATGTGCTTGCGGTCACCCTGAACATCTGGGTTCTGGTTGGAATCCTGACCGGAGCCTTTTCGGTCCAGTTTTGGTTAGGCGATCCCCCATGTCCGCTTTGCGTTATGCAACGGATCGCTTTCATGCTGGTCGGGCATGGTCTCTTGCACACTTTGCTGCGCGCGCCCACCGTCAGCCTAACTTCTCGCTCGATCGCGGTCGGCCAGGGCATGGCCATCATTGGTGCCTTGCTCGGAGCCCTGGCTGCGAGTCGGCAGATTCTGCTGCCTGGCGATCCGGGCTTCGGCTCGCCGGTGTTCAGGCTGCATCTCTATACGTGGTGCTGGCTTTGTCACGTTGCCGTGTGGCGAACGCGAAGCGTCGCGGCGCGCCAGGAATTGTTAGGCCGCTGCGACTGCGGTGCGCCACGTGCTCATCGCCGCGGCGCGAAGCGTGCGGTGCGTTTGGGCGGAAGTGAGATGACGCTGGACGTTGAAGGTGTTGTAGACGGCGGCGTGGGTTGACAGGAATCTCTGCGCGGAGCCAGCGCTCTTGAACCGTTGCATTTTGCGCTCCCGCCGCCGTGTCGGTTGATGTGAATTCTCAGCTCTGTTGTTCTCCCATCGCCCCCGCTCATGGTGGTGTTCGATCCCAAGCTCCCGAACCGCGGCGCTGTATGATCGCAAGTCGTCGGTGACCAATCGCTCGGGGACGAAGGCATATTTCTTCAAGAGCTTGCGCATCAGCTTCAGCGCGGCGCGCTTGTTTCGCTTGGACTGGACAAGCACATCGAGGACCTCGCCTTTGGCGTCCACGGCCCGCCAAAGGTAGACCATACGGCCGTCGATTTTCAGATAAACCTCGTCGAGATGCCAGGTCGTGTGAGGCTTCACGCGGCGCTTCCGCAGGTCGGCCGCGATCATCGGTCCAAAATGGTTCACCCAACGCCGGACGGTCTCGTACGACACGGCCACTCCGCGCTCTGCCAACAAATCCTCGATGTCACGTAGGCTGAGCGTGAACCGCACGTAGAGCCATATTGCTTGCTGAATGATCTCAGGCGGAAAACGATAGCCGCTGTAGCTGATTTTCTTCATCCGCTGGACTACTGGGCTGCAGAGGGTGCCGCAAGCCGCGAGCGCCGTGACAACGCCGTCCAATCTCTTTCTTGGCTTCTTGTTACTGAAGCCATCCCGTCGCGGCCCCTTAGGTTTAGCTATTGTGCTGAACCACGCGATCGTCGGTTCATGAGGGCACAGATCGCCCAGGCCCGACCCTAAATTATTGAAAGAAAAGCCGAGGCGTGGCGTTGAGCTGCTTGGCGGTTTCGAGCAGGAGCCTGCAACTCGTACGCTTCTCACCTTGCTCGTAAGCCTCAACTTCCACGGGCTCGATCCCCAGCCTGGCTCCCAGCTGCTTCTTGGAGAGTCCGCAGAAGTTCCGCCTGACTGCAATGCGTTTTCCGATCTTAACCGCCAAATCGCGGTCGAAGGCGGGCGATGACGTTGCTGTGTCCTGCAACTCTTGCGTGAAAAACCCTGCGTTTTGGGGTCGAGAGCGTTCCAACATCGTGGCTCTTTAAGTGCATATAAACCGCCGATTCGGCAGCGTTAGGGCACTTTGATCGGCCTAATCTGGTTTCTTTGTGTCGCATCAACGGCAAGTTGTGGATTGCGCTCGCGGGACACCCTTTGTGCTGAAATGTGACACGATAGCAACATTCTCACCGGAGAAATTGTGTATTTTCCCTACAGATTACTCCCACCGGCCTTGGCCTAGCCCTCCGTGATCAGCGGTATTTTCTCCGGGATCACTTTACCCCGCTGCTAGCTCGCGTTCGTTGGGAAAGAGAATCGATCTGGCGAACGCCACATGACATAGAGGGTCGGGGCGGCGCTCCCGGTGGCAGGGATCAAATTCCGCTTGGCTCCGCCAAGAGATGCGCGGCGACTTGATCGGCGGTCGGCAAGGCCGACTGGGCGCCAAGTCCTGTCGTTGAGATGGCTGCGGCGCAGTTGGCGAAGCGAAGGGCGTTGCTCCAGTCGAGTCTTGCGGCTAGGCGCGCATGAAGACATGCCGCTGCGAAACAGTCGCCTGCGCCGGTGGTGTCGACGATTTTGGGCGTGAAGCCGGGCGAGCAGATACGCCCCTCGGCAATTTCAACTTGAGCCCCGTCCGGACCGAGCGTGGTGACGACTGCGGCGACGAGGCCTGCAAGCGGTCGGTGGAGCGCCGCATCCACGAAGGCGCGCGACTCCGCATTGCAGAAGATGAGATCGAAGCCTTTGATCGCATCGGGCAGAGCGGCTGCGTCTTCCGGGCAGTCGGCGCGCTCGATGTCGAGCGAGGCCGTCGCCCCCGACCTTCGTGCGGCGTCCACCACGCGTCGGCAGAGGGCAAGGTCGCCGATTGAGGTGAGGTGCAGGTGGCGAACACCGTTGAGCGTCGCCTCCGTTACATCGCTTGCGTCCGGCCGATAGGCGGACGTCATCAGCTTGACGAGCGACTTTTCCCCGTCCGGCGTCAGCAGGCTGATGCAGCTGAATGTCGCGACCCCGGCAAGGCGGGAGACGAAGCTCGTGTCGACGCCGACCTGCTCGAGGCTCTTGACGGCGAAGGCTCCGTCCCCGTCATCGCCGATCCGGCCGAGGACCCGCACCCGCGATCCCAGCCGGGCAAGCGCGGCCGCGACGTTTCCAGCCATGCCACCCGGCGCTTTCTGCCTCACGACGCCGTTCACCTTCCCGTCCCGGGTCGGCAGCCGATCGACCTCGATCAGCACGTCGACGTCGAGGTCGCCGATACAGAGGAAGAGGGGCAGCTCTTCGGGCGATTGCATGGCGGCGCTCAAGCCTCGGCCCTCTCGGCGCCAGTGATATAGCCGACGACCATCGGCCCGGTCAGGCCTGCCATGGGACGGTCGGCGACCTTTCTACCGAGACGCAGAACGACGATCCGATCGCAGACCTCCAACACCTGCTCCATGTTGTGGCTAATGAGCACAATCGCGATGCCTTGGGCGCGAAGGCGTCCGATGAGATCAAGCACGTGTCGTGTCTGCCGCACGCCGAGCGCGGCCGTCGGCTCGTCGAGGAACACCATGCGCCGGCTCCAGCCGACTGCGCGTCCGATCGCGATGCACTGTCGCTGTCCCCCGGAAAGATCCTGAACGCGCTGACGAACGGAGATCGTTCCGCCGATCCCGACTTGGTCGAGGATCGTGCGAGCGCCTGCGCGCATCGCCTTCTTGTCGAGCCACCCAAGGCGCCCGAGCGGCGCCCACGAAGAACGGATCTCACGGTTGAGGTAGAGGTTCTGCACGACATCGCCATGCATGACCAGTGACAGGTCCTGGTGGACGATCTCGATGCCGAGTTCGGCGGCGCGCTTGGGGCCGCCGGAGCCTAAAGATTCGCCATTAACCGTAATCTCTCCTGCATCGGGGGTGTAGTAGCCTGCGATGCAGCGGACGAGCGTCGACTTTCCCGCGCCGTTGTCGCCGACCAGCCCGACGACCTCGCCGGGCCAGACCTCGAGATTGATATCCTCAAGCGCATGCAGGCCGCCGAATGTCTTGCGGAGCGCGGCGACACGGAGGAGGGGTTCCGTCCCCCTGGACATTCGATTCACTCCGCAGGCTGGCGCTGGCTGACCGCCACCGCGACGACGATGATGATTCCCTGCACGACGATCTGTTGCTGCACGGTTGCGCCCATGAGCACGAGGCCATTGACGATCATCGTCATGAGAAGCGAGCCCATGAGCGCGCCGAGCATGCTGCCGGATCCGCCGAACAGGCTCGTGCCGCCGATTACCACGCCGGCAAGAACCGTGAGGAGGTCGCTCGACCCCAGCGTGTAAACCGCGCCATGGATCTCGCCAGCATAGATCATGCCGGCCAATGCCGCCGTGCATGACGAGATCACCATGACACCGACGCGGACGCGATTGGTGTTGATGCCGAGCGCCCGGGCGCTGGCGCGGTTGCTTCCCGTCGCCATCACGCGCCAGCCGAAGGCGAGATTTTTGAATACGATCTGGGCGATCAAAAAACCGACGACGAGCCACACCACCGCGTTGGACAGCGGTCCAATCGTACCTGAACCAAACATATCCGTGTAAGTCTCGTTGACGATCGGAACGTCCTGAAGCTGGGTCGAGATCTGCGCTACGCCGCTGAAAAGCTGCATCGTCCCGAGCGTGACAAGGAACGAGGGCACCCTAAGCCCGACGATCAGAAGGCCGTTCATGAGACCGGCGACGACTCCGGTCAGGATTCCGAAGGCGATGCCGGGAACGAGCCCATAGTGCCGCAGCCCGAGCGCGGTGAAGAGCGCGGCCATGGCGACGACAGACCCGATGGACAGGTCGATTTCGCCGGCAGTGAGGACGAAGACCGCGCCGAAGGCCATGAGAGCGATCGGCGTGACCTGCGAAATGATCGACGTCGCGTTCTGGGCGGTCAGAAAGCCCTTGTCGCCGATCGTGACCGCGAAAAAGGCGAAGACCAGGGCGAACCCAAGATAGACGGTGAGGTCTTTCCATCGAAAGCGCGGCCCGTCAGAAACCCCTTCTTTCCGAGACGAAGATGGGGCGGGCGCCCGGCTCAATTTTTCGGCAGCCGCGTCACCGCCCGTCCTCATTGAAGGCGTGGCTCTATAATCCTCGTTGTCGTCCGCCAAGCCTATTTGCCCAAGGCGTTGGTGACTTCAGGCGGCGGGGAGGTATGATAGCTGTCCGCGTAAGCCTGAAGGATGTTGCCCTTGGTGATCGGAATCGCAGGTACTTCGACATAGGCTGGCGCATCTTTGCCAAGAAGGCCATATCCAATGACCGCGGCGAGCGATTTGCCGATCGAGTAGGGGTCGTCGACGGTCAGCGCCTTCACCGCGCCGCCGGTGACGAGCGAAACGGCGACCGTGTTCGACAAATCCATCGTGCCGACCGCGATGTCGTCGCGGTGGGCGGCGCGGACCGCTTGAAGGACGCCGGACGCCGGATCCGCCCATGGCGCGTAGATGGCCTTGATGTTGGGATGCTGCAGGATCATCGCGCTCGCGACCTGGAACACGCGGCTCGGATCCGAGAAGCCCGCGGGGATGATCTTGATGTTGGGGTAGTTCTTCTCGATCGTCGTCCGGAACGCGGCGTCCCTCTGATTCACCACGTAAGCGTTGGCGTCGAAATAGAGGAAGCCGAGCTCGCCCTCCCCACCCATGGCCTCGGCGAGATTGTCGGCCGTCTTCTGGCCCATCGCGTAGAGATCATCGCCAACGAGACCCGTATAATCCTTCCCCTGCTGGAAGCCGGAGGGCATGTTGCTGATCAGCGCGAGTTTGACGCCAGCTTCCGCCGCCTTCTTGAGCGCGGGGCTCAATTCGTCCGGGTTGATGGGCCAGGTGACGATCCCGGACGGCTTCTTCGCCATGATCGTCTGAACCGCATGAGCCTGATCCGACGCGCTGAAGTTCGAGTTGCTGAGGCCGGCGATCTCGACGCCTAGCGTCTTGAACTCATCTTGCGCGCCTCGGGTGACCGCGTCCGCCCAATCCGAGCTCGTCTGGAAGAGCAGCGCGGCCGAATAATGTCCGTCGTGCAGTTTCTTGACCTCATCGTCAGTGAAGGTGAGAACACTCGCGGGCTGACCTTTTGCATCGTTCGGACCAACGGTCGAGGTGACGATGCCTTTGGTCGCGAACTCTCCGCCGACCATCTTGTCCGCGGCTCGGACGGCGCCCCCCTGTGCGACAAGGATCGCCGCCGAAAGGAGGAGCGGAAGGCCAAATGCGGCCGTTGGGTGGGCTAAAGCGCGTTTGAGGAGATTCATGATGTGGACTCCGCCTTTGAGAACTCTTCACCCCGGTGCAACAAGGGCGCCGAATCGTATCCGATCGTCTGTCAGCGTCGATGTTTCTCTCCGAGCCAGCCAACCAGATTGGTCCAGAGCGCGCCGTAGCCCTTCCAGGCCAAGAAGGGCGGGGGTCCCCAGTGGGGCCCACAATCGGAAGAGAAGATCGCGCTGCGCCCTTGTCCGACGTTGCGCACCGCGATGAATGGATCATCGCCGAAGCGCGCCAGCA
This sequence comes from Roseiarcus sp., assembly GCA_036510135.1. Lineage (GTDB taxonomy): Bacteria > Pseudomonadota > Alphaproteobacteria > Rhizobiales > Beijerinckiaceae > Roseiarcus. The sequence goes on from DATCEJ010000490.1 coordinate 15,569, forward strand.
CTTCCGCGTCCGGCCGAGCGGCG
>DATCEJ010000491.1:0-3175 GCA_036510135.1 Roseiarcus sp.
GTTGGCCTTTTTGCTCTTGGGGAAGATGTGCAGGAACACCGCGACTTTTCCCCGCTTGTAGAAGACAACTGCTCGCGAGCCTCTCGCTGCGCCCTGGTTGCCTCTAGAAATTCTCTGTTTCCCGTCCATTTCGGTTCTTGAGCGCTCGGCGGAACAGCCGCGGGGCAATTTCGATAATCGAAAAGTGAACAATTTCTTCCCTATTGCAGAATCCACGGCTAGAGTGGTCACATCAGGAGAGCGCTCGTTCGCCAATGGACAAAACTTTTGGTCGGAAGAGCGCCTGCGACAAAACGGCGAAACGAAATGAGCGCTAACCCATTGAAAACAAACGATTCGGCGAAATGACCGAATCAGATGCCTTAATGATTTCAAGGACTTGCCTGCCCTGCTGCGAAACGATTCGTTTCGTTTGGCGAAATGAATCGCTTCGTTTGAGCCCGGCCTTTACGGCGCTCGAAACGAAACGACGGCCCTGTCTGAGCCTCGCGGAGCAGGCGCGGCCCTAGGAAGGCCTCGCGCGTCCCTCGGGTCACGCCGGCGGCCTCGGAGCGAGGTTTTTGAAAACGAGAGCAAAGACCGCGAAACGGCTTCAGGGAATAACCGACTCGTTAATCATGCCGCAAGCCATTGAAATTGCTCAAAACGGACTCGCTAACGGCGGCGGCCGTCTCCGGTTCAGGGGAGAGGGTTCCGCTGCGGGTCTGAGAGCCGCACCCCCGCCTCCGCTGAAACGTCGAACATCTCCGCCCGCCCCTCAAGCTCCTCAAACACCGCCGGATCGGCGCCGGTGAGGAACACCTGACCGCCGAGGCGGGCAAGCGCGTCATAGAGCGCCGAGCGGCGGCGCGGATCGAAATGGGCCGCGACCTCGTCGAGAAGCGCAAGGGGCGCAATTCCCGACATCTCGGCGACCAGTCGCGCGTGGGCAAGCGCGAGTCCGACGATCAGCGCCTTCTGCTCGCCGGTCGAGGAGGCGGCGGCCGGCGCCTGTTTCGGCCCGTGCCAGACCTGAAGATCGGAAAGATGCGGCCCGATGAGCGTGCGGCCGGCGGCGGCGTCGCGGCCACGATTGTCGCGCAGGCTCGCCCGGTAGCTGTCCTCCGCCGTCAGCGCCGGGCCGCTGCCGGTCATGGCCTCGATCTCGCCTTGAAGCGCGAGCTTCGCCCACGGAAAGGGCGATGAATCGTCGCGCTCGGCGCCAATGAGGGTTTCGAGCCGGCGCACGCAGTCGAGCCGCGCCGCGGCGACCGCGACGCCGAGTTGAGCCGCCTCGCGCTCGATCGCGTCGAGCCATGCGGCGTTGCGCGCGCCCTCTTCCAAAAGCCGATTGCGTCCGCGCAAAGCCCGTTCGAACTGTCCGACCCGCGCGCCGTGATTGGGGTCGATCGCCAACACGAAACGATCGAGAAAACGGCGCCGCTCGCTTGCTGGTCCCGCGAACAGCGAATCCATCGCCGGCGTCAGCCAAACGACACGCACATGATCGCAAAACGCGCGCGAAGACGCCACCTGAGCGCGATCGATGCGGTTGCGGCGCTCGGCCGCATCCCCGCTCGCGCCCGGTTTCCAGCCGGAGCCCAGCTGGTGAGCCTCGCCGTTCTCCTCGACTTCGATCGACAGGGCGAAGCCGCCGGCGCCGCCGACCCGCACGCATTCCGCGAGCTCCGCGCGTCGTAAGCCGCGTCCCGGCGCGAACAGCGACAAAGCCTCAAGGAGATTCGTCTTGCCGGCGCCGTTCTCGCCGCATAGGACGACGAGACCGCCTCGAACGGCGAGATCGATCGCGGCATAAGAACGAAAATCGTTGAGCATGATGCGCCGCACGCGCGGGCGCCGTCGTGCCGGGGGGGCGCCGTCAAGGTTGGTCATGAGCGCGGCGTGTGCCACGTCCAGCGGCGCCGCGAAAGTGGAAAGACAGGAGCCTTGCGGATGAAATCGCTCGATGTTGTGATGCCGGCTAAAGGCATGGACCTGATCGAAGAGCAGATCAGCGCGCGGCTGCCGCTGCACCGCCTGTGGCTCGAGCCCAATCCCGACCTCTGGCTTGCGGAATGGGCGCCGCGGATCCGCGCGATCGCGATGACCGGGGGGCACGCGCCGCTCGACGAGGCCTATATGCGTCAATACCCCAAGCTCGAGATCATCTCCAGTTTCGGTGTCGGCTATGACAATATCGACGCCAAGGCGGCGGGGCGGCTGGGAATCATCGTCACCAATACGCCGGGCGTCCTCGACGACGAGGTCGCCGACACGGCGCTCGGCCTCATGATCATGGCCGTGCGCCAATTGCCGCAGGCGGAGCGACATTTGCGCGCCGGGCATTGGTCGAGGAAGGGCGCCTATCCGCTTAGCCCCTCGTTGAGGGGCCGAACCGTCGGCATTCTGGGGCTTGGGCGCATCGGCAAGGCGATTGCGACCCGCGTGAACGCCTTCGGGCTCGAGGTCGTCTATCACGGAAGGCAGGCCCAGGCCGATGTCCCTTATCGCTATTATTCTTCGCTCATCGACCTGGCCAAGGCCGCCGACATTCTGATCGTCGTCGCGCCCGGCGGCCCCGGGACACGGCATATCATCAATGCCGAAGTCTTGGAGGCGCTGGGTCCCGACGGTGTATTGATCAATGTTGCGCGCGGCTCGCTGGTCGACGAAAAGGCGCTGATCGAGGCGTTGCGGAACAAGACGATTTTGGCCGCCGGGCTCGACGTTTTCGAGAACGAGCCCAGCGTGCCGCAAGAGCTCATCGCGCTCGAGAACGCGGTGCTCCTGCCGCATGTCGGCTCGGCGTCGATCAAGACGCGCCGGGCGATGGCCGAATGTGTGGTCTGGAACCTGTTCGCGTGGGCCGACGGCAAGCCGCCGCTCACGCCGGTGCCGGAAACGCCATGGCCCGGGCGGTGGGGAAAGGGCGGATAGAGGGCGGCAAAAGAAACCCAAGACAGCTGCCGACGGTTGGATTGGCGCCGTACGCCAACCGATGTACGAGAGAACCGCCAAGCAGAGCTGCCGGGGCGGCTCATTGCGCCGGATTGTGGGCTTCGAATGGCCCGAGTCGATCGAGGCATGCTTGTCGAGGGAGGTTCTATGCTGGGGAATGTTTTGACGCGCCGCGCCGCGCTGGTCAGCCTTGCCGCCTTTGCTGCCGGGGGTTTGAGCGGCTGCAACACGACGCCCT
>DATCEJ010000492.1:0-2644 GCA_036510135.1 Roseiarcus sp.
ATCGATAGATGTCGCAGACTCGCGCGACTTCGCGTGCCCGACTCGTATATCGGTCATTGGACTCGGAAAAAGCCTGGGTCCCCGCTCCTTTTCGAGTCAGCGAGGCTCGCATCGGCAGCGTGCACACAGATCAGGCGTCAGCGCCGATCAGCGCATCCAGCTGGGTGTGCTCGTCCCGGTCTGCAGGAAGAAGTAAATCAAGACGACGAGCAGTACAGCGCCGACCACGCCCATGGCGATGACGACGTACGACTCGAGCTTTTCCGCGATGTGGCGCGGCTTGTGATGATGAACTTCCGGCGCGTCGCTGGTCTCGTGGATTGTTTCCGGTTCCATTGCACCCCTTCCGATAGCGTCATCGCTAAGGCCGCCGGCGTCAGTGTAAGTATAGCCAAGATCACGGCCTGGATTCGTCGCCAGCCGCCGCCCACGTCTGCTCGATGCGAATCAGCAAGCCGGTGGCGAAAACTAAACCCGCTTCGCAGGCCGGTCAATGTTCGCCGCTCCAAGCGCGCGGCGACGACTTTATGGTGACTTGAACGTCTACGTCTTGCCCGCGCGCGTTCCGCGGGTCAAACTTCCTCTGGAAAGGGAGTTCATGAAGCGGTTGGCGGCGGTGTTGACGGGCCTCGCGCTCGCGTTCGGGAGCCTTGCTCATGCCGCCTCGCGCGGCGAAAGCTTCACTGTCTCCTTCCCGGCAACGCGGAGCGCGGGGGCGCTCGATGGGCGAATCATCCTGCTCGTCAGCCCAGACCTGAGGCGCGAGCCGCGCACCCATGTCAGCCCGGACGAACTCCTCGACGCGCCGTTCATGTTCGGCCTTTCCGTCGACCATTTGGCGCCCGGCGCGAGCGTCGTGTTCGACGATGGTGCGTTCGGCTGGCCGGCGCGACGCCTTTCCGCCCTCCCCGCCGGCGACTATCTCGTCCAGGCCGTGCTCAATCGCTACGAGACGTTTCACCTCGCCGACGGCCGCACGCTCAAGCTTCCGCCCGACGAAGGCGAGGGCCAGCAATGGGCGCAAAAGCCGGGCAACCTCTATTCGACGCCCATGCGCGTGCACATCGATCCGAACAGGAGCGCGAGGCTGGCGCTAAGCCTTGACCAGCAGATCCCGCCCATCCTCCCCAAGCCCGACACCGAATTCGTCCGCCACATCCGCATCCGCAGCGAACGCCTCTCCCGCTTCTGGGGCCGCGACATGTATCTGGGCGCCTATATCCTGGTGCCCAAGGATTTCGACAAGCATCCACAAGCCCGCTACCCGCTGATGGTCTTCCACGGCCATTTCCCGGACGGGATCTCCGATTTCCGCACCACCCCGCCTGATCCCAACCTCACTGCCGACTATTCCCAGCGCTTCCACCTCTCAGGCTACAACCGCATCCAGCAGCAGGAGGACTACGACAGCTATCTGAAGTGGATCGCTCCCGACTTTCCGCGCTTCCTGGTGGTCGAGATCGAGCACGCCAATCCCTACTACGATGACAGCTACGCGGTGAATTCGGCCAATCTCGGCCCCTGGGGCGATGCCATCAACAAGGAGCTGATTCCCGAGATCGAGCGGCGTTTTCGGGGCCTCGGCCAGGGCTGGGCGCGCTTCACCTACGGCGGATCGACCGGCGGGTGGGAAGCCTTGGCGACCCAGGTCTTTTACCCGGACATGTACAACGGCGCGTTCGCCGCCTGTCCAGATCCCATCGACTTCCGCGCCTACACGGTGATCAATCTCTACGCCGACAAGAACGCCTACCACTTGGACGGCGAGGCGCTATCGATCGAGCGGCCGGCCACGCGCAACTATTTGGGCGAGGTGTTGGGGACGCAGCGCGACGCCAACGCCATGGAACTCGTCGAGGGCGACCACGGCCGTTCCGGCGGCCAGTACGACATCTGGCAGGCGGTGTTCTCGCCGGTAGGCAAGGATGGCTATCCGGCGCCGATCTTCGACAAGCGGACCGGCGATATCGACCCCACGGTCGCCGCCTATTGGCGCGAACACTACGATCTTTCCTACATCATCGAGCGCGACTGGGCGACGCTGGCGCCGAAACTCCAGGGCAAGATCCACATCTATGTCGGCTCTGCCGACACCTACTATTTGACCGACGCGGTCTATTTCGCCCAGGAGCGACTGGAGGCCCTCACGCCGCCTTGGGATGGCGAGATCGCTTATGGCGACCGCGCCGAGCACTGCTGGAACGGCGATCCCAAACTGCCCAACGCTCTCTCGCGCCTGCACTATGACTTCCAGTATCTGCCCAAGATCCTGGCCCGCATCGCCGCCACCGCGCCCCCGGGCGCCGACCTGACCAGTTGGCGGTACAAGTAGATTTTCCTCTCGGCGCGGCCTGTCCGTGAAGAGCGAAACTATCCGATCCTGACGCCCATGCCGCCATCCACCGGAAGGATGACGCCGGTGATGAAGGCCGCTTCGTCCGAAGCCAGAAACAAGGCCGCGTAGGCCGTATCCCATGCGGTTCCCATCTTGCCGCGCAGGGGCACGCGCGCATCGCGCTCCGCCCTCACCTCCGCGGTTGAGCGACCGCTGGCCTGGGCGATGCCGCTGACAGCCATGGGCGTATCCATCAGCCCGGGCGCGACGGCGTTGCAGCGCACGCCGTAGCGGGCGTTGGACTGGGCG
>DATCEJ010000493.1:0-12548 GCA_036510135.1 Roseiarcus sp.
CGAGGACGTGCTCGACCATCGGCTGAACGCCCGCACCGTTTACATGAATCCGATCTTCCGGTTCCTCTATTGGAACATGAACTACCACGTCGAGCACCACATCTTCCCAACCGTCCCCTATCATGCGCTCCCCAAGCTGCATCAGGCGATCAAGGCCGATTGCCCAACCCCCTATCCGAGCTCCATCGCCGCCTATCGCGAGATCATTCCAACGCTTCGTCGCCAGCTGAAGGAGCCGACGTATTTCGTGCGGCGCGAGCTACCGTCGTCGGCGCATCCGGAGGTGACGGCGAGCCGAACGGTCAAAGCTGAACGGGAGCGGCTCAATTGAGCGAGAGCTGGATCGACACCGGTCCCGCCGACCAAATCCTGTCCGAGGACGTCGCGCCGTTCGAATATCAAGGAAAGCAATACGCCCTCTACCGCACAGCGGACGACCGCTACTTCGCCACCGATGGCCTGTGTACGCATGAAGCGGTCGAACTCGCCGACGGTTTCGTTCAGGGCACGATCATCGAATGCCCGATGCACAACGGCCGGTTCGATTTCACCACCGGGGAAGCGAAGGGCGCGCCTGCCTGCATCAATCTCGCGACCTATCCGGTGAAGGTTGAGGCCGGCAGGCTGCTCCTCAAACTCAACTAACCGCGAACGCGCCGCAATCCGCCGCCGCTCTGGCGCGAAGCGTCGGCGGTTGTTATGGGCGGCTCGAGCCCGTTCGGGCCGAGGAGGCAGCGCAATGAAACTCACCGGAGTTGCGGCGATCGTGACGGGCGGGGGCTCAGGACTTGGCCGGGCGACGGCTGAGGCGCTCGCCGCCAAGGGCGCGAAGGTGACGGTGTTCGACCTCAATGCCGCGGCGGCGGAGGAGGTTGCGAAGGCGATCGGCGGCCTCGCGGTCGCAGGCGACGTCGCGGACGAGGCCTCCGCCGGAGCCGCAGTCGCCAAGGCCGCTGCGGCGCATGTGGCGGCGCGGGTGCTCGTCAATTGCGCCGGCATCGGCACGCCCAAGCGCGTGGTTGGCCGCGAAGGCCCCCAGCCGCTTGCCGACTTCGAGAAAGTGATCCGGGTCAACCTCATCGGCACCTTCAACATGATCCGCCTCGCGGCGGCGGAGATGGCCAAGCTCGAACCGATCGAAGGCGAGCGCGGAATCGTCGTTTCAACCGCCTCGATCGCGGCTTACGATGGCCAGATCGGGCAGGCCGCCTATTCCGCCTCGAAGGGCGGCGTCGTGGCGATGACGCTGCCGATCGCGCGCGAGCTCGCGCAGTTTGGCGTCCGGGTCAACACGATTGCGCCCGGAATCTTCATGACGCCGATGTTGTTCGGCCTGCCTCAGGCGGCGCAGGACTCGCTCGGCGCCTCGGTGCCGTTCCCCGCCCGCCTCGGACAGCCGGCCGAGTATGCCGCGCTGGCAATCCACATCATCGAGAACGGCTACATCAACGGCGAGACGATCCGCATCGATGGCGCGCTTCGCATGGCGCCGAAATAGCGGCTGTCCGCTGGACAATCACAACCAGAAGGCGATTTAGCGCCAAATAAATGCAAGCAAATCCAAGTAAATCCAAGGAAAAGTCCTTGTATTTCCTTGGATTCCCATGTGAGAGAATCCAAGGAAATCCAAACAAATCCAACCCTCATAATCCGGGGTTTTCACAGCGAAACGGCCTGAGGCCAAGAAAACCCAAACGGATCGACCGGATCCAGGTCGCGGGCCGCCGCCCGGAAGGAGCCATACCGACTCCATCCAAATGCAAGGCGCCTTGGCGCATGAAGGAACGCCCCGGAACTGAGCAGCTCGCTGAGCGAAGTTGCGCAAAAGCGCACCTAAGCTCAGGAAATCATTGGGGCGCGTCAACTTGTGCGGGTCTAAGAAGCGAGTCCTTACCGGGCTCGTTCCCAGCCGCCCTCGTCGCTCTCGCGCCAATAGCTGATCGTGCGGCCTTGGTCCTTGAGTTTCCGCCAGTCGCCCCGCGCCCGGGCAAGCGCCATCTCGTCGCGCCCGTCGAACATGAGAACGACGAGATCGAACGCGACGTCTGCCTCGCCGGTTTCAGCGCCGGAAAGCCGGACCAGCATCGTTGCTGCGTTCGGGTTCTCCAGTGCGCTCGTCAGAAAGATCGGCTGTTCCATCGGATCGCCGTCGTCGGCCGCGCCATGCGGAAGAAAACTCGCGTCGTCGTAGGTCCATAACCGTTCGTTGAGAGCGCCGACCATTTCTTCTGACGAGGCGCGAACGAGGACGCGTCGGCCTTCCTCCAGCGCAAGCTCGAGCAAAGTCGGCAGCGCCTGGTCGATCCGTCGCTGTTCGAGATGGTAAAAGCGGATCTCCGTCACTGGCCCGCTGGGCCGACAATGACGAAGGTGCGGTCGGAGCCGCTCGCGATCAGACCAAGGCTCACGCCGCCGGGCATGTGCTCTTCAGTCTTGCCTGCGACATAGACATCGCCCCGCTGGCGCGAGGCGGCGAGGTATTCCCCCGCGTCCGTGCTCATGCCGTGCAGGACGCTGCGGCTCTTGGTTGCGTCCCAGCCGAGCGCCGCCTTCAGGGCCGCCGTCTGAAAACGTTCGAAATTCGTGGTGGTGCGGGCGTTGGCCGGTTCGGCGATGCGCGCCTCGAAGCGCAGGAACTGATCGCCGCGGCAAGAGAGAGTCCCGTCGACGTCCACTTTCGTCGTAATATCGAACATATCCGAACCGGAGCGCGTGCGGGATACGACGACAGCGCGCCCCAACTCGACCTGCATGTCGCTGGCTTCGGCTCGCAGGGCGTTTGAAAAAGCATCGCATCCCGCGATCGCCCAAGCCGGCTCCTGCGAGGCGCTCCAGGCGGCGGCAAACGCGAAGATCGTGGATCGAATCCGCACCGTGACCCCTTTTGCCCGATTCTCGAATCAATTCGTCAATGAGAACCTAATCTTCGTAGGAGTCGGCTATGAGACGATCGAGGAGACGCACCCCCCAACCCGAACCCCAGGACTGATTGATGTCGGAAGGCGCCGAACCCATCGCCGTGCCTGCGACGTCGATATGCGCCCACGGCGTCTCCTTGACGAATCGCTGAATGAACTGCGCGGCAGTGATCGCGCCGCCGTGGCGCCCCCCGGTATTCTTCACGTCGGCGAATTTGGAATCAATCATCTTGTCGTACGCCGCCCCGAGCGGCATGCGCCAGACCTTCTCGCCCGAAGCCTCGCTCGCGGCGGCGAGTCGTTGGGCGAGCTCGTCGTTATTGGAAAAGAGTCCAGACACCTCGGCGCCGAGCGCGACAATGATGGCGCCGGTGAGCGTCGCGAGGTCGATGATCGCTCGCGGGGAATAGGTCTCCTGCGCATACCAGAGCGCGTCGGCCAGAACGAGCCGTCCTTCGGCGTCGGTGTTGACGATCTCGATCGTCTGGCCCGACATGGAGGTGATGATGTCGCCCGGCCGGATTGCGTCGCCGTCGGGCATGTTCTCGACCAGGCCGACGATGCCGACGACGTTGACCTTCGCTTTGCGCGCGGCGAGCGCGTGCATGAGCCCGACGACACAGGCCGCGCCGCCCATGTCGCCCTTCATATCCTCCATACCGGCTGAGGGCTTGATGGAGATCCCGCCGGAATCGAAACAGACCCCCTTTCCCACGACGGCAAGGGGTTTTGTCCGCTTTGACCGCGCCCCGTTCCAGCGCATCGCGACAAGACGGCTCTCGCGCGCCGATCCTCGCCCCACCGCGAGCAGCGCGTTCATTCCCAGTTTGCCCATCGCTTTCTCGTCAAGCGTTTCCACGACGACGCCGAGCTTTTCCAGCGCTTTGGCGCGATCGGCGAATTCGATGGGAAAGAGGACATTGGGCGGCTCGTTGACCAGATCGCGCGCCAGTTCCACGCCTGCAGCGACGGCGAAGCGGTCCGGTGCGGCTGCGCGCGCGGCGACAGCGTGGCTCGAGCCGATGACGAAATCCGGCGCAGCGCCGCCGTTGTCCTCCGAGTCCTTCTTGCGCGTCTTGTATTTATCGAACCGGTAGCCGCGCAGGCGAAGGCCAAGGGCAAAATCGGCGGCCGCCGAGCCGTCCCACATTCCCGACGGCGCCTCGAAGGCGACTTCGACCCGCTTTGCGCCAGTCACTTTTCCGAAGATGAAGCCGCCGAGCGTCATGAAGTCGATCGGGGCGTTGTCTTTGCCCGGAGCGACGCCGACAACCACCAGCCGCGATGCGTCGAGGCCGGCGGGCGCCAGGATGTCGAGTGCGCTGCGCCGGGAAGCGCGGAAGTTGGACGCCTTCGCCGCGGCGCGGATGAGGGGTTCGAGATCGCCGAACTGCGCCGTCACCGCGGGTGCAGTTTTCATGTCGGCCCCGACGAAGACCACGAGCGCGCTGCCTTTGGGGGCGGACAGGGACCCGAAGGCGATCTTAACCGATCCGCTCATAACCCACGCGTGTCCTTTTCCGGATTTGACGATCTGACGCCAGCCGGCAGGGCGTCGCTGGCGGCGGGGGCCGACATATCGAGCGGTTTCCTGCGCCCGTCAATAAGCCGCCGCGATTGGGCGACACATTTCAGCGGGTTCGGGTCAAACATCGCCAACGGGAGCACGTCATCTTGCAACGAAAGGGCACATGGGGCAAGCGCTGCGGCCGGATGGCGCGCGCTGATGCGCGCTCGCCGCACCTCCGGACGACGCGGCCGCGATGATCAAGATCGAGCGCTACTTGCTGAGGACAGCGACGACAGCCTGTGTCTCAGGCCTGGTCGTCCTGACGGGAGTCGTGTGGGTGACCCAGGCCTTGAGGCAGATCGATCTGATCACCAGCAAAGGCCAGACCATTTTGTTGTTTCTCTTGATCACGGCGCTCGCGCTTCCCTCGCTCATAGCCTTCATTGCCCCGGTGGCGCTGTTTGCCGGCGTCCTTTACACCCTCAACAAGCTCAATGGGGACAGCGAGCTCGTTGTCATGGCCGCGTCAGGCATTTCGCCCGCTCGGCTATTGCGTCCGATGGCGCTGCTCTCGGCAGCCGTGTTTGCGGTCGTGGCCGTTCTCTATGTCCAGGTTCTGCCCTGGAGTTTCGGCGTCATCGAGAATCTCACGACCTTCATTCACGCAGATTTCATCACCAACTTTGCCCGTCCAGGCGCTTTCTCCCAGCTCGAATCCGGATTCATATTTCACTTTCGTGAGCGCACCCCCGACGGGGCGCTTCACGGAGTGTTTATGCAGGATCTGCGGGATATGACCAAGGTCACAACATACATCGCGGAGGCTGGAAAAACCGTTGATCGAGACGGGGCGAGCTATCTTCAGCTGTCCAAGGGCGTCTTGTTGCGGCCGCAGTCAGCCGGTGACTCGGCGATGGTGACTTTCGACGACTACACCATCGATCTGTCTCAGTTCATGCACGCGGTCGGCGCACTCAAAAGACCGCGCGAGCGCACGACCGCGCAATTGATGGCGCCCGACGCCAAGGATCGAGCGGATCCAGCCCTGTTTGGCCATATTCGCAGTGAACTGCTCGATCGCCTGGCCAGCCCGCTCTACGCTGTTGCGGGCGGTCTCATCGCCTTTGCGGCGCTTGGAGAGGCGCGGACGACTCGTCAGGGGCGAGGCATCGCGATCGCAGGAGCAGTGCTCACGTTCGCCGGCGTGCGTATGGCTGGAATCGCGGCTACGACCCTCGCCGTCGGCATACCGTCAGCCTCCGTCTTCGTGTGGGCGATTCCGGTCGTCGCTTGCGTCGGGGCTCTGGCGCTGATCTTCCGGCGAGCAATTCTGGCGCTTATACGCCCGGTCGCAAGGATCCCAGTGTGATCGGCCGGACGCTGTCATTCTATCTCGCCGGCCGCTTCGCACGCTCGGTGATCGCCGCTTTCATGGTGGTCTTCGTTCTCATCTACGCCGTCGATCTGATAGAACTCCTGCGTCGTTCCGGCGATTCTCAGCGTGCAACCGGACTTCTTATGGCCGGCCTGTCGTTTTTGCGGACGCCGACGGTCGCCGAACAAGCGTTGCCGTTCGCGGTTCTATTCGGATCTATGATCGCGTTCCTTAATTTGTCGCGCAAAATGGAGTTGGTCATCGCGCGCGCGGCAGGGCTGTCTGTCTGGCAGTTCCTAACCCCCCCGCTCACCGTGGTCGTCCTCATCGGTGTGTTGTCGGTTGTCGCCTACAACCCAGCATCGACATGGATGAAAGAGAAATCGAACGACATCGAGAGCAAAGTATTCGGCGGCCCCGCGATGGGCTCGATGGGATTGTGGATTCGTCAGAAGAGCGTCGACGGGCAGGCGGTCATTCGCGCCGGCGGAAGGAGCTCGGGCGGCGTTGAATTTAATGCGATCGAGATTTTCAACTTTGACGACCAGGGTAATTTCATTGAACGGCTGGAGGCAGCCTCAGGCGAGCTACGTCAGGGTTATTGGGTGCTGCACGACGTCGTGTCGGTCAGTCCGGGTTTCGAAGCCCTTCGGGTTTCTACCTACCTGTTGGCGACGAATCTCGACCGCAGGGAGGTCGCCCAGGCGTTTGTCGCACCCGAGACTGTGTCGTTTTGGCGTTTGCCCGGGCTCGCCGAACAGACCGCGCGCGCGGGATTGGACCCGACAGCTTACCTGCTGAAATATCAGGAGCTTCTGGCGCGCCCGCTGATGCTGGCGGCGATGGTCCTCGTGGCTGCTTGCTTTTCGTTAAGATTCTTCCGAATGGGCGGGATCGAATATATGGTTTGTGGTGGCGTCGTGGCGGGGTTCGTGCTTTATGTCGCGACCAAAGTGGTCAACGATCTTGGCGGTGCGGGATTCCTCAGCGCCTCCGTAGCCGGGTGGTCGCCCGGGATCATTGGCTGCATGTTTGGCGTGTATGTGTTGCTGCAACAAGAGGATGGTTGATGGGGTTCGCCGTCAGCTCTCCCTTTGAGTTCAATCCCCCCCGGAAGCGGGCCGCGAGGATCGCACTGTCGCTGGCGATCGCGGCGGTTGCGGCGTGCGCACAATTGTTCGCCGGACCGGCGGTTGCGCAAACGCCTCCGCCCGCTCAATCCACGCAAGCCAAGCCACAGGACAAGCTGCTCATCGACGCGGATGAGCTCGTCTACGACAAGGACAAGAACACGGTCTCGGCGGTGGGCTCCGTTCAGCTCTTCTATCAAGGTCGAGTGCTTCAGGCCGACCGCGTAACCTACGACCGCGCCAGCAAGCGCGTTTACGCGGAAGGCCACGCCAAGATGACGGACGAGCATGGCAACGTCGTCTACGGAAGCCGGTTTGCGCTTAGTGATGACTTTCGCGACGGTTTCATCGACAGCGTGCAGGTTCTGACGACCGACAAGACGCGCTTCACCTCCCCGCGCATCGAGCGCTCGAACGGCGACGTCACGGTGCTGCAGAAGGGCGCCTACACCGCCTGCGAACCGTGCAAGGACCATCCGGAACGGCCGCCATTCTGGCAAGTGCGCGCAACCAAGATCATCGAGAACCAAACGACTCATACGATCTACTACGAGGACGCCCAGCTCCAGTTCTGGGGCTTTCCCGTGTTCTACATGCCCTACTTTTCCTCGCCTGACGCGACCGTCAACAAGCAAACCGGCTTTTTAGCACCGTCTCTCGTTTCCGGGGGCAACCTCGGCTACGGCATGAGCATACCTTATTTCATCAATCTGGCGCCCAACTACGACCTCACGCTCGCCCCGACTTTTCTCTCGAAGCAGGGTTTGTTGGCGCAGATCGACTGGCGTCAGCGGCTCTCGAACGGCTCGTATAACATTCGCGCGACCGGAATCGATCAAGAGCAGCCCGGGGTCTTTCCGCCTTTTCCGTATGGCGCGGGAGACACGCGGCTGCGCGGCGCGATCGAAAGCAACGGTAACTTTTTCCTCAATGACATGTGGCAATTCGGCTGGAATGGCACATGGCTGAGCGACAAATTCTTCCTTAACGACTATCGGCTGCAGGGCATCAACTTCGACACCTTCTATTTCCAGGACATCGTCTCGTCGGTCTATCTGCGCGGCCAAGGCGCTCGAAGCTTCTTCGATCTCAGCGCCTACCATTTTGAAGGGACGACAGCGTACGACGACAATCGCACATTGCCGACCGCGGTCGCGCCGGTCTTCGACTACAACCGGGTGATCAATGTTCCGGCCGACCGCACCAATGGCCTCGGAGGCGAACTGACTGTCGACGCCAACGTCGCAAATATCAACCAGACCAACGCTGCGTTCCAATCGACCGGCCTGCAGACTTTTGACAGCGCCTATCACCTTTATAATGTTTGCGAAACCCAGGTCGGAACTACGGCCGTTAATACGTATTTCCCGGGCAAATGCCTCCTGCGCGGCGTCGCGGGCGATTACACGCGCGCTTCGGGACAGGTCTCCTGGCAGCGCGGCTTCATCGATCCCATCGGCGAGGTCTGGAAGCCGTTCCTGTTCGCGCGTCTGGATGGCGAGGCGACCGAGCTCAACGAAACCGGATCGATCACCTACGCCAGCGTGCTCGGCACGAGCACAGTGGCCAATTCGAACCAGGCCGCCTTCTTTTCCGGCTCGAACCAGGGCGCCTTTGCCCGCGGCATGGCAGGCGCCGGTCTCGAGTACCGCTATCCGTTCACGTCCACATCGTCCTGGGGAACGCAGACGATCACGCCGATCGCCCAGTTCATCGCCCGGCCGAACGAGATTATTCCAAGAATCCAGCCCAACGATGATTCGCAGAGCCTCGTTTTCGACGATACGAACCTGTTCGCCTGGAACAAGTTCTCCGGCTACGATCGGGTCGAAGGCGGCACCCGGCTCAATTACGGATTCCAGTACGCCGCCGACTTTGCCAACGGCGGCCACGCCAATTTTGTCGCAGGCGAGTCGATCCAGGTCGCCGGGCAGAATTCCTACACCCTCTACGATCCCACCAACGTCGGGCTCGAATCGGGCCTCGACAAGAAGTACTCGAACTTCGTGTTCGGCGAGACGCTGCAGCCGTTCTCAAGCCCGATTACCCTCATGAGCAAGCAGCAGTTCGATAGCTCGACCCTGCAGCTCGCGCGCTTCGATGGAATCGTCAAGGCGAGCTACGCCGGTGTGAACGGCGCCGTCGATTACGCCCTGTACGCCGCCCAGCCGGAACTCGGATACGAGTTCCCGCGCGAGGGCTTGACCGGAAATATCGGGTACAGCTTCCAGAATCGCTGGTCGGTCGACGGATCGCTCGTCCTCGACATGTCGCGTCACTACTATGACACGCTGGGACAGACGACGCCGATCTTCTATCCGGTCGGCTATTCGTTCGGTGTCGGCTACAAGGACGATTGCACCACCCTTTCCCTCAGGTATGCGTCCAGCGTCAGCCAGCCTGCCATTTTCAGCACCTTCCCCGGCGGCCCTGTCGTCTTGAACCCTTCGACGCGCAACCAGATGCTGCTGATTCAGCTAACGCTGCGCACGCTCGGCGATGTGAGGACGAACGTCGGCCTCTGATGATCGTCGTGCGGCCAGGCGAATCCGCCGTTGGAGCCTCGAGCATGACCGGCCACACGGCCCCGCTGGCGATGACGATGGGCGACCCGGCGGGGATTGGCCCGGAGGTGGCGCTGGCCGCCTGGCGCGACCGGGCGCCTGACGCGCCGTTTGTCATTTTCGCGGCGCCCGGTTTGCTCGCCGCCGCCGCCAAGCGCGCGGGCCTAACGGCGCCGATCGTCGAGACCGATCCGGCGGGAGCTCGAGCCGCCTTCGCGAAAGGCTTGCCCGTTGTCCCCCTGAAAAACCTGGTTGAGGATGCGCCCGGCCGCCCGAGCGCCGCGAACGCCGCGGCGACCATCGAATCGATCGAGCGGGCGGTCGAAGCGGTTCGTCAAGGCCACCTGCGCGCGGTCGTGACCAACCCCATCGCCAAAGCGACGCTTTATCAGGCTGGATTCAAATACCCCGGCCACACCGAATATCTCGGCGCGCTTGCCGAGGCCTGGGGCTTTCCCACCTTTCCGGTGATGATGATCTGGTCGGACACGCTGGCGGTTGTTCCCGTGACCATTCATATTCCGCTCGCCGACGTGGCGGGGGCGCTGACCGCCGACCTCATCATCAAGACAGGGCGTATCGTCGACCGCGACCTGCGCGCCCGTTTTCGTGTCGAGCGGCCGCGCCTGGCGGTCGCCGGGCTCAATCCCCACGCAGGCGAGGGCGGAGCGATGGGACGGGAGGAGATCACGATCATCAGGCCTGCGATCGAAGCCCTGCGGGCCGAGGGAATCGACGTCGTCGGGCCGCTCCCCGCCGATACGATGTTCCATCCAAGAGCGCGGGCGCGCTACGACGTGGCGCTTACGATGTATCACGATCAGGGCCTCATCCCGGCGAAGACCCTCGCCTTCGACGACGGTGTCAATGTCACGCTCGGCCTGCCGTTCGTGCGCACGTCCCCCGACCACGGCACGGCGTTCGACATTGCGGGCAAGGGCATGGCCAACCCGGCGAGCCTCATCGCGGCGCTCAGGCTCGCCGACCGATTGACTCGATGAGCCTCGCCGCCGACGGGCTGCCGCCGCTCCGCGACGTGGTCGCGGCGCACGGGCTCAGCGCCCGCAAGGCGCTCGGCCAGAACTTCCTCTTCGACCTCAACCTCACCCGAAAGATCGCCCGCGCCGCGGTACCGCTTGCCGGCATCGCCGTGGTCGAGGTCGGCGCCGGTCCGGGCGGCCTGACGCGCGCGCTTCTGTCGGAGGGAGCCGAGAAGGTGATCGCCATCGAGCGCGACACCCGCGCGCTTGGCGCGCTTGCCGAGATCGCCGCGCATTGGCCGGGACGGCTCGAAATCATCGAAGGCGACGCGCTGCGCATCGCGTCCGGGACGCTGATGGCCAAGGCCGCGGCCATGCCGATCCGCATTGTCGCCAACCTGCCTTACAACATCGCGACCCCGCTCCTGGCAGGCTGGCTCGAGGCCGAGCCGTGGCCGCCTTTCTATGATCGCCTGACGCTCATGTTCCAGCGCGAGGTGGCTGAGCGCATTGTCGCCTCGCCAGCCGAGCGCGCCGACTATGGGCGCCTCGCGGTGCTGGCGGGATGGCGGACTGAGGCGCGCATCCTGTTCGACATTCCGCCGGCCGCCTTCGTTCCCGCGCCCAAGGTGACGTCGAGCGTGGTCGAGCTCGTTCCGCGCGCCGCGCCGGCGCCGTGCGACGCTGGGACGCTGTCGGCGCTTACCCAGGCAGCGTTCGGCCAGCGGCGCAAGATGCTGCGCCAGTCGCTGAAGGGCTTCGCCAGCGCACGCAGCCTCGACCCTGTCGCGCTCATCACAGCGGCCGGGCTCGAGCCGACCATGCGGGCGGAGGAGGCGCCGGTCGCCGCGTTCGTCGCCATGGCGCGGGCGGCCGCCGCGTCGTCTGGCCACAAACACGTGTGAGAGATGTTACAGGGAGGTTGCAAATTACGGCTAGGAAATGTGCAAGAAAATCCAAGCAAAAACCAAATAAAACCAAGGAAAAAAGCTTGGATTTCCTTGGATTCCTTTGGCCGATTTGGGACTTTTCAATGGGTTACAGCGAATCCAAATAAAAAAATCTTTTCCCTCCTCAGGCGCCATTCGGGCCGTCTCAATCCGCCCCCACTCTTTGCGTTATCACGAAGGCGAGCTCCGATCCCGCCACTGGATAGATGTATATCATAAATCCTGTTTTTCGTAAATAGAAAACGCTTCGCCGAAAGCCGCCCCGTGATCCCGAACGAAAAAAGGCGCCCGAAGGCGCCCTTTTTGCTTCCGAACCTGATCGCCTTAAGCTGCGGCGCGAACCCGTGTCCCGCGTCGATATCCGGCAAAGCCCAAGCCTCCGAATCCGACGAGCAGCATCGCCCAGGTCGAGGGCTCCGGAACCGCCCCCTCAAAGCCCGAGGCCCAAAGGGCCTGCAGGGGCGCGGTTGGGTGAATGTCGTTCCAATACAGGAAGGTATTGATGTTCTCTGCGTTCGGGCCGCATTCCGGCGTGGTCGCCGCACTCCCCGGCGCGTTCGTGTAGCAGGGATCGGTCGTGTTGGTGAACCCGTAAGCCGCAGCATTAGCCACAATGTTTGCGTTGAAGCCGTAAAGGTCGAAGTCCGTGAGCGCTGTGCCGGCGGGCAGCGAAGGGTAAAGGGCTGCTAGGCCCGCGCCAAGTTCTGTGTCGTACACTTGGCTGAACATCGTGGCGTCCGCGGCCAGGGTCGGATTCTCCTGCGCGAATTCCGGGATGATCCCGACGTCCGGAACGTTCACGACCAAAAAGTGCTCGGCGCCCTCGCTGGACAGCGTAGAAATCGCCGCCAACTCCGTGTCGACGCCTTCTGTGACCGCGGTGACGCCGGTTCCTTGCAGCGCCGCGTTGCGGACGTCGTTGCCACCGATCATCACGACATAGAGCGCGTTCGGGTCGGCATGGTCCGATGCATATGCGCTATAGGCGGCCACCTGTTCCGGCAGGTTAATCCCTGTCGGTCCGCCAACCGCCGCTAACGCGGACGTCGCCCCGGCGACGGCGTAGTTTGTTCCCGCGGGGACGGCGGGCGCCGTCAGCCAGAGGGAAGCATTGGCGCTGA
>DATCEJ010000494.1:0-3167 GCA_036510135.1 Roseiarcus sp.
GGAGGACGGCGCCATGGGCGTCATCCGCTTCTCGAGCGGCGTGCTGGCGCAATTTCACGATGGCTTCACCACCAAATACGCAACGACCGGCTTCGAGGTGCATGGAGAGTCGGGCTCGCTGATCGGCAGCGACTGCATGACCCAGGCGCCGAAGGGCGATGTCATCTTGCGGACTGCTGCTGGCGAGGAGCAGCTCAAACTCGATCACGAGAACCTGTACGCGCGTTCGATCCGCCTGTTTAAGGACGCTATTCAAGGGCGTGGCGCGCCTTCAGCGACCGGCGAGGACGGCGTTAAGTCCCTGAGCGTCGCGATCTCCGCAGCTGCCGCGGCGCGCACGGGCGCCGAGACGCTCATCGATCTGACCATTTGAGCACAGCGATGGCCAGGCCCAAGGTTGTTTCCGCGGCGGACGCCGCCCGTCTCATTCCCGACGGCGCCATCGTCACTGTCTCGTCCTCATCAGGGCTCGGCTGTCCTGATGCGACGCTCGCCGCGATCGGCGCGCGCTTCGACGCCGAGGGCCATCCGCGCAACATCACAACCCTCCACCCGATCGCCGCCGGCGACATGTGGGGCGTCAAGGGCGTCGATCACCTCGCCAAGCCCGGGTGCCTCGCGCGAGTTCTCGCAGGGTCCTACCCGTCGGGCCCCTCTTCGGCCAAGCCGCCGGAGATCTGGAAAATGATCACGAGCGACGCCATCCCGGCCTACAACGTGCCGTCCGGCATCATGTTCGACATCCATCGCGAGGCCGCCGCCAAGCGCCCAGGGGTGCTGACGAAGGTGGGCATGGACACCTTCGTCGATCCTGTCCACCAGGGCTGCGCGATGAACGCCAAGGCCAAAGCGGATCCGATCGTTGAGCGGGTTCGCTTTGCCGGCGACGAATGGCTGTTCTTTCCCGCCATCACGCCGCAAGTCGCCATCATCCGGGCAACGACCGCCGACGAGCGCGGAAACCTTTCCTATGAACATGAGGGCGCCATTCTCGGCCCGCTCGATCAGGCGCTCGCCGTGCGCAACAACGGCGGCATTGTGATCGCGCAGGTCAAACGCCTCGCGGCGGCGGGCACGCTGCGACCCCACGACGTCGTCGTTCCAGGCATTCTGGTCGACTACATCGTGGTCGCGCCGGATCAGCTGCAGACGACGCACACGGCATACGAGCCGGCGATTTCGGGAGAGGTGTTTCGACCGCTGTCATCGTTCGAGACGCCGAAATTCGATATCGCCAAGGTCATCGCCCGGCGCGTTGCGCAAGAGTTGCGCGACGGAGACGCCGTCAACATAGGCTTCGGCATCTCGGCCAACGTGCCGCGAATCCTCATCGAGGAAGGCCAGCATGGCGCTGTGACCTGGGTGATCGAACAGGGCGCCGTCGGCGGCGTGCCGCTGCTCGACTTCCAGTTCGGCTGCGCTTCCAACGCCGAGGCGATCGTCCAGTCGCCGCACCAGTTCACCTATTTCCAGGGCGCTGGCTTTGACATGTCGCTGCTCTCGTTCCTGCAGATCGATCGCGGCGGCTCGGTCAACGTCTCGAAGCTTGGCGCGCGTCCGCATGTCACCGCGGGCGCCGGCGGGTTTGTTGACATCACGGCGCGCGCGAAGAAGATCGTCTTTTCCGGCTATTTCACGGCTGGCGCGAAGCTCGAGGTCCATGACGGCGCGGTCAAAATTGCTAAGGAAGGCAAGGTCAAGAAGCTCGTCGAATCTGTCGAGCAGATCTCGTTCTCCGGCCCGCGAGCAATCGACCAAGGGCAGGAAATCGTCTTCGTCACCGAGCGCTGCGTGCTGCGGCTCGAGAAAGACGGCGTCACGATCAGCGAACTCGCACCCGGCGTGGATCTCGAGCGCGACGTCCTCGCCCAGGCCGAGTTTCCGCTCCGCGTCGCGAAAGACATACGCAAGATGGATCCCGTCTTGTTTCACGCCTCCCCGATCAAGCTCGAGCTTCGCCCAGCGAAGGAGATGGCTCTGTGAGCGCCTTTGTCGAACTTGGCTTCGAGGGGCCGCTGGCGCGGCTTACGCTGAAGCGCGCCGACAAGCTGAACGCGCTGGACCGGGCAATGATCGACGCCCTTGCCGATGCGGCGCGCGCCATCGACGCCGCATCCGAAACGCGCGTGGCGATCCTCTCCGGCGAGGGCAAGGCGTTCTGCGCCGGAGGCGATATCGGCGCCTGGGGAGCCCTCCCTCCCCTCGACATGTGGCGCGACTGGACGCGCGCGGGCCATCGCGCCTTCGAAGCGCTTGCGCGCCTGCGTGTCCCGCTCATCGCGGCGATGACGGGGCACGCCTTCGGCGGCGGTCTGGAACTGGCGGCCGTCGCAGATCTTCGCATCGCCGAGAGCGGAATTAAGCTTGGCCTTCCCGAAACGGGTCTCGGCATGGCGCCGGGCTGGTCGGGCACACAAAGGCTGGTGCGCCGTTTCGGGGCTTCGGTCGTGCGGCGCATGGCTTTGGCCGGCGCCATGTTCTCAGCCGAAGAGGCATTGGCCCTCGGCCTCGTCGACGAAGTGGCCGCGAGGGGCGAAGGCGTCGCGCGGGCAGAAGCGCTCGCGACCGATATCGCCAGGCGCGGACCGCTCGCGGTGCAAATGGTCAAGGCGATGATCAACTCTGCCGAAGGCGAGGATCGCGATGCGCCAATCGAGGGCCTGGCCGGAGCGCTCACGGCGTTCACCCAGGATCTCGCTGAGGGCGTCGCCGCGTTTCGCGGTAAGCGGGCGCCTGCGTTCAGCGGTCGATAGGCATCGCGGAGGTTAGGTAGATTGACAATCGGGAGCCGATCAACGGTTTCTGGATCCGGGGCCGGACCGCTTCCGGCGGGAGTAAACCATAGGAAGGGCAAGGAAATGAGGATGAGAGCATTGTTGATGGGCGGAATCACCGCCCTGGGCATGTTTGGCGTCACAGGCGGCGCCTATGCCGAAGATAGCAAGCAAGTGCAGATGCTGCATTGGTGGACGTCGGGCGGAGAGGCCGCCGCGCTGAACGTGATCAAAGAGGCCGTCGCCAAGCAGGGGTACACATGGAAAGACGTGCCCGTGGCGGGCGGGGGCGGCGGCGCCGCAATGACGACCTTGAAAGCTATGGTCGCCGCGGGCAATCCCCCAACGGCCTCCCAGATTCTCGGCTACTATGCGATGGACTACGCGGAGGCC
>DATCEJ010000495.1:0-14973 GCA_036510135.1 Roseiarcus sp.
TGGACGAGCCGCTGGGCGCGCTTGATTCGGAATTCCGTCAGGTCATGTGTGGCGAGCTGCGCGGATTGCACGACCGGCTCAAGGCCACCACCGTCTATGTCACGCACGACCAGATCGAGGCGATGTCGCTTGGCGACAAGATCGCTGTGATGAGCCACGGCGTGATCGAACAGCTGGGCGCGCCGCAGGAGATCTACGATCGTCCGGCGTCGGTCTTTGTCGCGGATTTCATTGGCTCTCCGGCCATGAACCTGCTGACCTTCCACGACTCGTTGGAGTCCGGTCGCGCCAGGGTCGGGCTTGGCGGCGCCGAGATCGCCGTTCCGGCGCCGCGCGAGGGCCTGTCGGCGCGCGATCTGATCCTCGGCGTGCGTCCCGAGCATGTGCGCCTCAACGATCAAGCCCCGTTGCGCGGCGAGGTTTTCGGCACGGAATATCTTGGCACCACACAAATCGTCACCGTCACGACCCCTCATGGGCCGGTGAAAGCCCGATTGCCCGCCAATCTCAAGGTGTCGGTCGGCGACCGCGTGGGGCTCGAATTCCGTCCTGACCGCATCTCGCTGTTCGACGCCACTTCTGGCCGCGCCATCCTGACCGCGCTCCATGATCATGCGCGCACGATGGAGCTCGCCCATGGCTGAGGTGACGCTCGAGGGCGTTTCGAAACACTTTGGCGCGACGAGCGCGGTCTCCGATCTGTCGCTCACCGTCGACGATGGCGCGTTTGTGGTGCTGCTTGGCCCGACAGGCGCGGGCAAGACCACGACTTTGCGCCTGGTCGCGGGCCTCGAGCGGCCGGACGCAGGGCGCATCCGCATCGCCGGGCAGGATGTCACCAGCGCCTCGCCTGCGCAGCGCGACGTCGCCTTTGTATTCCAGCAATATTCGCTCTACCCGCATCTCTCGGTGTTCGACAATTTGGCCTTCCCGTTGCGCTCTCCCGCGCGGCGATCGCCCGAACCGCGGATCCGACAGAGGGTGAACGAAGTCGCGGCGTTGCTGCGGATCTCCGAGAAGCTGGAAGAGCGGGTCACCAGGCTTTCCGGCGGACAGATGCAGCGCGTGGCCATCGGCCGGGCCCTCGTTCGCTCGCCATCCATCTACCTGATGGACGAGCCGCTTTCGTCGTTGGACGCCAAGTTGCGCGCCGAATTGCGCATCGAGCTCAAGCGCATCCAAACGGAACTCGGCGCAACGATCCTCTATGTCACCCACGACCAGACCGAGGCGATGACGCTCGGCACCCGCGTCGGCGTCATCGAGAAGGGTCGCCTGGCGCAGGTCGGCACGCCACGACAAGTGTATGAGGATCCTCTGAACGTCTACGTGGCCGCGCGCTTGGGCAGCCCGTCGATCAACTTAGCGCCACGCTCCCTGTTTCCCGACATTGCGATTCCGGAAGGCGCAACAACGGTCGGCGTTCGCACCGAGCACGCCCGCATCAGCAAAGCCAACGGCGGGCGGGCCTCGGGCCGCGTGAGATGGGTCGAGCATCTCGGCGATCAGGATCATTTGCATGTTGATCTCGGCGAGCGTGATTTCATCACTTTGGCGGACCCCGATTCAGGGCTCGGGCCGGGCGACGAAGTGGCCATCGCGCTGACCGATCCCCTTTTCTTCGACGCCGCGGGCGAACGGGTGCGCGCATGACCCCAGCCGTTCTGCACCGCCTGATCGTCGCCGTGTCCGATGATCTGATCGCCCATGCCGACGAACTGACCGCTCTCGATCAGGCGGTGGGCGACGGCGATCATGGCCTCAACATGAAGCGGGGCTTCGAGGCGGTGCGGGCCGAGGCCCAAGCGACGGCGGAGAAGCCGCTGCCCGAAGCGCTGAAGGCCATTGGCACGCAACTTGTTATGAAAGTGGGGGGCGCCTCCGGCCCGCTTTACGGCACGCTTTTCCTCGCGCTGAGCAAGGAGATCGCTCCAGACGCCTCGAATCTGCCGATGGCCTTCGGCAAGGCCGTCGAAGCGGTCAAAGCCCGCGGCAAATCGCAGCCGGGCCAGAAGACGCTGCTCGATGTTCTGACGCCCGTGCAGGCCGCCCTCGCCGAAGGCGGCGCGGATCTTCGAGCTCGGTTGCCGCTCGTCGCCGCAAGCGCCGCCGAGGCGACGGTCCCGATGCTGGCGACGCGCGGCCGGGCCTCGTTCCTGGGTGAGCGCTCGATCGGGCATATGGACCCAGGCGCACGATCGTCAGCGCTGATGATCGCATCCGTGTGCCGGGTGTTGGAGGACTGAAGCTTGGCGAAAGTCGGAATCGTAATCGTGTCGCATTCGCCGAAGATCGCCGAGGGAGCGGCGGACATGGTGCGCCAAATGGTGGGTGACAGCGTGAATCTGGCCTATACCGGCGGCGATCCGGGGGGCGGACTTGGAACTGGCGTGGCGTCAATCCGGGACGCGATCGACCGCGCGTGGTCGGAGGCCGGGGTGGCCATTCTGGTCGACCTGGGCGGCGCCGAAACGAATAGCGAGATGGCGGTCGAAATGCTCGATGCCGAGCGGCGCGGCCGCGTGGTGGTATGCAATGCCCCGATTGTCGAAGGCGCGGTCATGGCCGCCACGGAGGCGTCCGGCGGTTCGACCTTGGAGGCCGTCAGGCGCACGGCCGAGGAGCTTTCCCCGTAATGAAGGACGCGGTAATGAAAGATGAGACCGCCGCCGAACAGGCGACCGACCGCGCGGAGCTCATCAACGCGGTGGGTCTGCATGCGCGCCCTTCAGTCAAGCTCACACAGCTCGCCAAGACCTTCGACTGCCGCGTTGAGATCGCGTTATCGGCCGACGGACCGTGGGTGGACGCCAAAAGCCCGGTGAAGGTTATGCGCGTAAAGGCGCCGCGTGGCGCGGTCCTGCATGTGCGTGCATCCGGGAAGAGCGCTCGGGCGGCGGCGGCGGCGCTCATGGGTCTGGTGCGCGACGGTTTCGGCGAGGCGATGGATCAGCCTGCAGATCAGAGCCATGGCTGAGCTTCGCCTTTTCGGTCGAAGCGCGGCGCCGGGCATGGCGGATGGCGTCGTGACCGTGCTTGGCGCCGTCAAGCGGCCACGTCGCGAGGCCGGGACTCCGGCGCAGGAGGCCCTGGCGCTGAAGGACGCCCTCGCGCAGGCGCTGGCCGAAATCGAAACGTTGGTCGGATGCACCGCCGGCGACGCCAGCGACATGCTCGCCTTCCAGGCGGCGATGCTGTCCGATGACGAGCTCGCCCGGCCGGCGTTCGAATCCGTCTCAGCCGGCGAGTCGGCGTCCGCGGCGTGGGAGGTCGCAATTGCCGACGAAATCTCCGGCTATCGCGCCGGCGAGGACGCCTATTTCTCCGCTCGCGCAACCGATCTCGAGGACATCCGCGACCGGGTGCTCGGGCATTTGACGCCTGCGGCGGACGGCGAACTGATCCCTGGCGGCTCTGTGCTGGTCGCGACCGACTTGCCTCTCTCGCGCTTTCTCGGCATCGACTGGGCGCAGGGCGGCGCCATTGTGTTGACGGAGGGCAGTCCGACCAGCCATGTCGCCATGCTCGCGCGCGCCCGCCGCGTGCCAATGGTCGTGGGACTCGGCGCCGCCGCCGGCTCCATGGCCGGCCGCGAGGCGCTGGTCGACGCCGCCAGCGGCGAAGTGGTGCTGGATCCCACGGACGACACCCGCACCGCCTTCGCCGCGAGGGCTGGCCGCGCAGAGGTCGATGCCGCCGCGGCCGCGGTCTTCCGTCGGCGGCCGGCGGCAACGAAGGACGGAACCGCGATCTCGGTGAATCTCAACGCCGCCAGCGCCGAGGAGCTCCAGGGAATCGATCCCGCAATTTGCGACGGCATTGGTCTCGTGCGCACGGAGCTCATGTTTTACGGACCTGGCGGGCCGCCGGACGAGGACGCACAATACGAGGCCTATCGACGCATCCTGGTTTGGGCCCAAGGGCGTCCCGTCACGATCAGGACCCTGGACGCCGGCGGCGACAAGCCCATCGAAGGCGTGACGATGAGCGGCGAAAGCAATCCGTTCCTCGGCGTTCGGGGCATTCGATTGTCGTTGCGCCATCCCGCTCTGTTCCAAACCCAGCTTCGCGCCCTCGCGCGCGCGGCGGCGCATGCCGACCTGCGCATCATGCTGCCCATGGTGACCGTGCCGGCGGAGCTCGAGGCGGCGCGAACGCTGCTGGACGAGGCCATGACGAGCCTCGCGGGCGACCGCATTCCCGCCGTCCGCCCGAAACTCGGGATCATGATCGAGGTGCCGGCCGCGGCAATCGCCGTCGACCAGTTCGACGCCGATTTTTTCTCAATAGGCTCCAACGATCTCACCCAATATGTCACCGCCGCCGGCCGCGATATCGGGGCGGTCGCCGATCTGGCGGACCCGCTGAACCCTGCGGTCATGCGACTGATCGCGTCCGTCGCGCAGCACGGGCGGGACTCGGGACGCGGAGTCAGTCTTTGCGGCGATGCGGGCGGCGAACCTCGGGTGATCGGCGCATTGCTTCACGCCGGCCTGCGCTCGCTGTCGGTCGCGCCTCAATCCGTCGCCGCAGCCAAGCAGGCGATCGCAGGCGTCGACTTGCGGGGGGCGACGTCATGAACGACGCCGTCCCGGGCGAAACGGTCGCTGACTACAAGCGCCTGCTCCAGACATTGTGCGACAACCGCCCGTCCGGCACACGCGCGCGCCTCGCGGTTGCGCTTGGCGCCAACCGTTCCTTCGTGTCTCAATTGGTCAACCCAGCCTACGCGATGCCGATCCCGGCCCAGCATCTCGAGACCATTTTCGAGGTCTGTCACTTTTCGCCGGCCGATCGCGCCGCGTTTCTCGCCGTATACGACAACGCGCATCCGGGCCGGCGCGAAACCGGCGAGTCGGCTGCGGGAAGCCGGGTGGTCAGCCTTACCGTGCCCGATTTGGGGAACGCGCGGCGAAACCAGGCGATTGACGCATTGATCGCGGAATACGGGCGCCAGGTGGCGCGCCTCGCGACTCTGCTCAAGGACTGAAGCCAGCGCGTTCGAACGCCGGCCAAGAGGGAGGAACCGGAATGAAGAGGCTGATGAACGCGGTCGATGCGATGCTCGACGAAAGCCTCGATGGCTTTGCGGCCACGCATGCCGACATCGTCGAACTGGGAGCCGATCGGAAATTCGTCCGCCGCCGGGCACTTAGCCATGGCAAAGTTGCGCTGATATCCGGCGGCGGTTCCGGCCATGAACCCTTGCATGCGGGCTTTGTCGGCCACGGCATGCTGGACGCAGCTTGCCCAGGCCAGGTGTTCACCTCCCCAACGCCCGACCAGATGGCAGCCGCCATCGAGGCGGTCGACACCGGCGCAGGCTCATTGTTTATCGTCAAGAACTACGAAGGCGACGTCATGAACTTCGAGATGGCGGGTGAACTCGCCGCTGCCGAAGGCCGGAAGATCATGACAGTGGTGACGAATGACGACGTCGCCGTCCCCAACTCGACCTGGTCGACCGGCAGGCGCGGCGTCGCTGGCACGCTCGTGGTGGAGAAAATTGTCGGCGCCGGCGCTGAACAGTCGATGGGGCTTGCGGAGTTGCAGGAGCTCGGCCGGAAGGTGAACAGCCGGACGCGGTCGTTCGGCGTCGCCTTGACCCCATGCACAGTGCCAGCCGCAGGCAAGCCGACGTTCGAGCTTGCCGTCGACGAAATGGAAATCGGAGTCGGCATCCACGGCGAACCTGGACGTCGGCGCAGCAAGCTGGCTTCGGCCGACGCCATCGCCGAGGACATGCTGGGCGCGATCCTCGGAGATCTCGCGCCCAGTGCGGGGAGCGAATGTCTTCTGCTGGTCAATGGCTTTGGCGGGACTCCGCTGATGGAGCTCTACCTGATGGTCAACGCCGCCCGACGCATCCTCGCGGGTCGCGGCCTCACAATCGCCCGGCACCTGACCGGCTCGCTGGTCACCTCCCTCGACATGGCCGGCTGCTCGCTGACGGTCAGCCTGCTCGACGAACCCCTGCTCCGGCTGTGGGACGCCCCGGTTAGGACGGCTGCCCTGTCCTGGTAGTGCTGAGTAGCAACCACGCGCCTATTCTCACGCCCCGTTTACAGAGAATGAGTGTCGGAAGTAAGCATCGATGCTGTGCCCGCATGGCATACGGCCAGCGGCAAGTAAGCCCAGGGGTTAAGCGCCTGCAATTTCTACTCGGAAGCGCCTCGAGTTCGCCTCGGTCCTCCGGAAGACGCTCAGAATGGCCGAAAAGAAGTCTGAGGTCGCCGTTACCCCGCAAAGGTCGAATACGTTATTTCCGCGAGATCGCTCGGTGCATCGTGCGCGCGAAGAAGCCGCGAACCCGCCTTAACCCCTGGAGCGCATTGAGAGAGGCCAGCCTTGGAAGCGTTGTCCGCGTTCGAACAGATCCTGCGCGACCTGCTCATCTTCATCGTCGCGATGAGCGTGGTGCTCGCGACGCTTCTGGTGATCATCGCGCGCATGCCGAACGACAATCCGCTGAAGCGGATCCTGGTCGCGCTGAGCTATCGCGTCGGCGCCACGGCGGCGGCCGGGATGCTGGTCATTCCCGCGACTCCGATCCCGGGTCTCGACGCCATCGTCGGTTTCGGGGCGCCGCTCGCGCTCATCTGGTATTGGTGGACCTTCTTCCGCAACGCGCGACGCGGGCCGTCCGAGAAACTCCCGCCCTGATGACGCTTGGTCGGATGGTTTATACATTTTGGAAATGTATAAATTCCGTCAGGGCGCTTTAGTGCGTCAGGGCGCGTTAGAGAGGGGTTTCCGGGCAGCCTCCATTTTGGCCTCTCTGCGAGCGCGGAACTAAACGGGGTCGTAACCCTTTGAAATCCTGAGGGCGCGCCGGTAAAATTGCGGTTAGGCTGAGTTCCGCCGCCGAAAGGCGCGCCGCTCGCCGCATCTGGTATGAGTGGACCGCCGTCCGCAATGCTCGCCGCAGTCCATCCGAGAAACGTCCGCCATGAAATTCGTGAAGGCCAACGGTCTCGTTATCCACACTCGCGACCAGGGGCGCCGGGACGTCCCGGCGCTCGTCTTCATCAATTCGCTTGGAACCGACTTCCGCATCTGGGATGAGGTCGCCGAGATCCTCGCGCCCGACTTCCGCATCGTCACATACGACAAGCGCGGCCACGGCTTTCCGAATCCGGACCCGACAAGAACGACATGGCCGACTATGCGCGCGACCTCGCGGCGCTTCTGGACGTTGTCGGCGTCGGACGCGCGACGATTGTCGGGCTGTCCATCGGCGGCCTCATCGCGCAGGAGCTTTATCGTCAGAGTCCGGAGCGCATCGCGGCGCTCGTTCTCTGCGACACCGCCGCGAAAATCGGAACGGATGAGGGTTGGGACCAGCGAATCGATCAAGTCGAGCGCGGCGGAGTTGAAGCGATCGCGGATTCCGTCCTGGAGCGGTGGGTTACCGCCGATTTCCGATCTCGACGATCCGCCGAGCTTGCCGGGATGCGCGCGATGCTCACGCGAACGCCGCGCCAAGGCTATCTTGCCGCTTGCGGCGCCCTGAAGCGCGCCGACCTCCGACCCTATGCCGGGCGCATCCAAACGCCGACGCTATGTCTGGTCGGCGACCAGGACGGCTCCACGCCCGTCGCTTTGGTTAAAGAAACGGCCGCGCTCATCCCCGGCTCGCGTTTTGAAATCATTGAAGGCGCAGCGCATTTGCCCAACGTCGAGAGGCAAGACATCGTGGCGAAACTGGTTGCCGAACACGCTAGAAGGGCGGCCCCTTGAGATGCGACCTCCGCCCGGGTGAATGAGCCCGAAAGAGGTTGCCGAGCATTAATGGAACGGCCGAAATCCCGGCCCTTTCCGTTCCCGGGCTGAGAGGCTATAGACACCCGCCGTTTTCAGGGTCGCCGAAAGCCGGCGCCCCGAGGTTTCCTTTACGCATGTCAAATCCCGTTTCGAAGGATGCAGTATCGCCCCCGTCTGTCAGCGGCGGCGAGGGCGAGGGGCATCCGTCCAAGAATTTCGGGGTTCTGGCGCTAGGTTCGATCGGCGTTGTGTTCGGCGATATCGGCACAAGCCCGCTCTATGCATTGAAGACGGCGCTCGGTCAGCTGGATGAGGGCGCGCTCGGCCCTCCGCAAGTCATCGGCGTCGTCTCGCTCATCATTTGGGCGTTGCTGCTTGTCGTCACCGGAAAATATGTGCTGTTCCTGATGCAAGCGGACAACAAGGGCGAGGGCGGCACGCTGTCGCTGGTGGCGCTGGCGCAGAATGCCTTAGGGCGACGGACCACAATCGTATTTCTGCTCGGCGTCGCAGGGGCGGCTCTCTTTTCAGGCGACGCCATTATCACCCCGGCGATTTCGGTCCTCTCCGCCCTCGAAGGATTGAAGCAGGTCGACGCCGACCTCGCGCGCTACGTGCTGCCAGCGACAGTCGTCATCCTTGTGCTGCTATTCGCGGCCCAGAGCCGAGGCACAGCTCGGGTTGCGGCTTTCTTCAGCCCGATTATGGTGACGTTCTTCGCCGTCAATGCCGCGCTCGGCCTGGCGCACATAGCCTCCGCCTGGATCATTCTGGAGGCCTTGAGTCCAATCCCAGGGTTTTTGTTTATCCATGCCCATGGCCTGATCGGATTCATCGTCCTTGGCAGCGTCTTTCTTGCGGTGACCGGCGCGGAAGCGCTCTACGCGGACATGGGCCATTTCGGACGGCGGCCGATCCAGGCCGCCTGGCTGTTCATCGTTCTCCCAGCGCTGGTCTGCAATTATCTCGGCCAGGGCGCGCTGATCTTGACCAACCCTGAGGCGGTGGAGAACCCCTTCTATCTGATGGCGCCGGCTTGGGCGCTCGTGCCGCTCATCCTTCTGTCGACCGCGGCGACGGTGATTGCCAGCCAGGCCGTTATCACCGGCGCCTTTTCGTTAACCAGCCAGGCAATCCAGCTCGGGTTGCTGCCGCGGCTTGAAATCGTTCACACGTCCTCCACTCAGGAGGGGCAGATTTTCATTCCCCGCGTCAACCGCATCATCCTGATCGGAGTCCTCGCGCTGGTGCTCTTGTTCCGCACCTCCGAGGCGCTCGGCAACGCTTATGGCATAGCAGTTTCCGGCACGATGGTCGTTGACACCTCGCTCGCCTTTTTTGTCGTCTGGAAGCTATGGCGATGGTCTCTTGGGGCGGCGCTCGCGCTCGCTGGCGTATTTTTCGTCATCGATGTCGGTTTCTTCTTCGCCAACCTCTACAAGGTCGTGGACGGCGGATGGGTGCCCCTCACACTGGGTGCGACAATGTTCATTCTGATGTGGACCTGGTCGCGCGGCAGCGCGATTTTGCTCGCTCGGACGCATCGGGACTCGATACCGATGCTCGACCTGATCAAGATGCTCGAGAGATCGAAGCCGGTGAGAGTTCAGGGCACGGCGGTTTTCCTCACCAATGATCCGACCTCGGCCCCCTCCTCACTCATGCACAATCTCAAGCACAACAAGGTGCTGCATGAGCGCGTCGTGCTTTTGAACGTGCGCAACGAGACGACCCCGCGCGTGGCCCTTGCCAATCGATACGAAATGAAGAGTTTATCGCCGGATTTTATGTTGGTTGCGCTTCACTTCGGCTATATGGAGCAACCGCACATCCCACGAGCGTTGGCGGCGATGCGGAAGGCCGGACTCAAGTTCGACATCATGACGACCTCGTTCTTCCTCGGGCGACGGACGCTGAAGACCGCGCCCAACTCGGGCATGCCGCTCTGGCAGGACAAACTGTTCATAGCCATGACGAAGCAGGCGGCGAGCGCCCCGGACTTCTTCAATTTGCCCTCCGATCGCGTCGTTGAGCTTGGCGCGCAGATGAAGGTCTGAGCGCTGCGCTCCCACGAATTGTCAAAGCGTACGCCTGACGCTGAACGAGCCGGAGCGAAAGCGCTGAGCGAAAGCGCAATGAAGATCTACCTGATCAACCTCGATCGCCACCCCGAACGCCTTGCGCATATGCGCAAGCAATTGGATGGCGTCGCCTTCGAGCGCATTTCCGCGGTCGACGGGTCGAGGCGCCCGCCGACGACAAGAGGGCTTACCCGCTACGAATTGGCCTGCCTGGAAAGTCATCAGAGCGCCTGGCGGAAATTCCTTGCAAGCGCCGAAAGCCTCGCCTGCTTCCTGGAGGACGACCTGCATGTCCAGCCGGGCTTTGCAGCGCTGCTCAGCGAGACGAAATGGGTTCCCAAGGACGCCCATTCGGTGAAGCTGGATACCTATTTCCAGAAGGTCAGGCTCGGCGAGAGGCGGAGCGCGAGGGCGGAGCGCGAAATCGCCCGGCTCTATTCGCGTCATGAAAGCGCGGCGGCCTATATCCTGAGCCGCGACGGCGCCACGCGCTACCTGGAGCTGACGGAGAGCGCGAGGCAGCCCGCCGATTACGCGGTGTTCCCGAACACTCCGCGGCAGTTGGGGCTCAGCATCTATCAGCTGGTTCCCGCCATCGCGATTCAGGATCACCTGCTCAAGAGCGGCAAAAGCTTCGCGACCGCAATGACCGAGACTGACGGCGGAGCCGCAGCGCGCCGTTCATCGCTTGTTGGGAAACTGGGACGCGAGAGCGCGCGACTTACGAGCCAGCTCTCGAACCTTGGCGAGTGGGCTTATCAGAAGGCGATTTTGCGGGTCGAGACGACGACGGTCGAACTTGAATGAGGCTTTGAGCTAGGATCGCTCTTCACCCGCCAATATTGAAGCTGGCCATGGCGGCCATGTTCACGATGTCGGAATCCTTGGCGCCGAGTGAGACGATCTGCACTGGTTTCTCGAGGCCCACGATCAAAGGTCCAATGACGGTCGCGCCGCCCAGTTCCTGCAGCATGCGGGTCGAGATGGCGGCGGAATGGAAGGCCGGCATGATGAGCACGTTCGCGGTGTCCTTGAGCCGGCAGAATGGATAGGCGGCCATCAGCTCCTTGTTGAGCGCGACGTCGGCGCCCATTTCGCCGTCGTACTCGAAGTCGACCCGCTTGGCGTCGAGAATCCGCACCGCCTCCTGCACCCGCAGCGCACGTTCGCCGGGTGGATGGCCAAAATTGGAAAAGGCGAGCATCGCCACGCGAGGCTCGTAACCTAGGCGGCGGGCCACGCCCGCCGCCTCGACCGCGATCTCTGCGAGATCCGCGGCGGTCGGCATCTCGGATATCGCGGTGTCGGCGACCAAGATCGGACGTCCTCGTGACAGGATGATCGAGACGCCGACAACGCGGTGGCCGGGCTTGTCGTCGATCACCCGCCTGACTTCCTCCAGCGCGATCGAGAAGTTGCGGGTGACGCCGGTCACGATCGCATCCGCGTCTCCGCGCGCGACCATCGCGGCGGCAAAGTAATTGCGATCCTGGTTGATCATGCGCTGGCAATCGCGGAGCAGATAGCCCTTCCGCTGCAGCCGCTCGTAGAGGAATTGGGCGTAAATCGCATTGCGCTGAGACAGGCGCGCGTTGTGAATCTCGATGCCCTTATCCGAAAGATCGAGGCCCGTCGCCTTGGCGACGCTCCGCACGCGGTCTTCCCGGCCAACCAGAATCGCCTCGCCGAGACCCTGATTGACGAAAGAATATGCGGCGCGGATCACCTGCTCTTCTTCGCCTTCCGCAAACACCACGCGCTTAGGAGTGCGGCGGACGCGCTCCATGATGAGCTGCATTGCGCCGGCGATCGGGTCGCGGCGCGCGGACAATTGCGCTTTGTAAGCCTCGAGATCGACGATCGGCCGCCGCGCCACCGCCGAGGCCATCGCCGCCTTGGCCACTGCGATCGGCACGACATGGATGAGACGCGGATCGAACGGCACCGGAATGATGTAGTCGCGCCCGAAGCGGGGCCTTGCGCCGCGATAAGCCGCGGCCACTTCGTCGGGAACGTCCTCGCGCGCGAGGTCGGCGAGCGCCTGCGCCGCGGCGATCTTCATTTCCATGTTGATCGTCTTGGCCCGGACATCGAGGGCGCCGCGGAAAATATAGGGAAATCCGAGGACGTTATTGACCTGGTTGGGATAGTCGGAGCGGCCAGTGGCGATGATCACGTCGTCGCGGGCTTTCTTCGCATCTTCCGGCGTGATCTCGGGATCCGGGTTCGCCATGGCGAAGATGATCGGATTGGGGGCCATGCTTTGGACCATCTCCGGTGTCAGCGCGCCCTTGGCCGAAAGACCGAAGAAAATATCCGCGCCTTTCAGCGCGTCTTCGAGCGTTCGCAGCGGCGTTTCAATCGCGTGCGCTGACTTCCACTGATTCATGCCTTCCTGACGACCGCGATAGACGACGCCTTTCGTGTCGCACAGAATGACGTTGGCGGGCTCGAATCCGATCGCCTTGATCAGGTCGAGACAGGCGATGCCCGCGGCGCCGGCGCCGTTGCAGACGAGCCGCGTCGTCTGAATGTCGCGCCCTGTCAGATGCATGGCGTTGATCATCCCCGCCGCCGCAATGATCGCGGTTCCGTGCTGATCGTCATGGAAGACGGGAATGTCCATCATCTCGCGCAGGCGCTCCTCGATGTAGAAGCACTCCGGCGCCTTGATGTCTTCGAGATTGATCCCGCCGAACGACGGCCCAAGATATCTAACTGCGTTGACGAATTCGTCCGGGTCCTCGGTCCCGACTTCAAGGTCGATCGAATCGACGTCGGCAAAGCGCTTGAACAAAACCGCCTTACCTTCCATCACTGGCTTGGAAGCCAGCGCGCCAAGATTGCCGAGGCCAAGAATCGCCGTGCCGTTGGAAATGACCGCGACCATGTTGCCGCGCGTTGTGTAATCGTAGGCGGTTGAGGGATCGGCGGCGATCGCCTTGACCGGGACGGCAACGCCTGGCGAATAGGCGAGGGACAAGTCCCGCTGGGTCGCCATAGGCTTGGTCGGCGTGATCTCGAGCTTGCCGGGGCGCCCGCGCGAGTGGAATAAAAGCGCCTCCTGATCGGTGATCGAAAAGCGCGTGCTTGGTCCCTCAGCCTTGTCATTCATAAAAGAAACCCTGCCTGGATCTTGAACGGAAGCCCGCATCGCCGGTCGGAGCGCGACTCGGTCGATGATCGCTTGCGGGAAGGACGATGTGCGTCGATTCGATCGGCTTTCCTCCGTAACCCTCTCATTCGTTTTAACTGAGCGCATACCGAGAGGGCGCCATGCTTGTCGCAGATCGCCGTGCGGCGGCAAAGGCTTTTGGTGATCGCATGCGGCCCCAGCGTCGCTTGCTTTCATATAAAGACATGCTTATATCATTATGTCAGTACGCAACGGCTTGAACGGTATGCAAATGAATTGGCCCTCCCATCCAGTCCTCGACACGGACTCCCCACGCCACGAGGACGCGTTGGTTGCGCTGAGGAACGCCGCCAGCCAGCGCATCCTGCTGATTGACGGGGCGATGGGCACCCAGATCCAGTGCCTGAACCTCGATGAAAAGAACTTCCGCGGCGAACGCTTTCACTCCTGCGACCGCCTCTTGCAGGGCAACAATGACCTTCTGACCCTGACTCAACCCCAGGCGATCGAAGACATTCATCTGGCCTACGCGCTGGCAGGCGCGGACATTCTCGAGACCAACACCTTCTCTTCGACCTCGATCGCGCAGGCCGACTATGGGATGGAGGATCAGGTCTACGAACTCAATCGCGACGGGGCGCGGTTGGCGCGTCGGGCCGCGATCAAAGCGGAGAAGGCGGACGGACGGCGCCGTTTCGTCGCCGGCGCCTTGGGGCCGACGAACCGCACCGCGTCGCTTTCGCCCGACGTCAACAATCCGGGTTTCCGCGCGGTCAGCTTCGATGAGCTCCGCATCGCCTATGGCGAACAGATCCGAGGCCTCATCGACGGCGGATCGGACATCCTCCTCATCGAAACCATCTTCGACACGCTCAACGCCAAGGCCGCCATCTTCGCCTGCTTCGAGGCGTTCGCCGAGCGCGGCTTTCAGATGCCGCTCATGATCTCGGGCACGATCACCGACCGTTCGGGGCGGACGCTTTCCGGCCAGACGCCGACCGCGTTCTGGCATTCGGTGCGCCATGCGCGCCCATTCTCCATCGGCCTCAATTGCGCGCTCGGAGCAAGCGCAATGCGCGAGCATCTGGCGGAGATCTCCGCCGCGGCCGATACGCTGGTGTGCGCCTATCCGAACGCCGGCCTGCCCAACGCCTTCGGCCAATATGACGAAAGCCCGGAGGCGATGGCCCGGCAGATCGGCGAGTTCGCCGCCGACGGCATCGTCAACATCGTCGGCGGGTGCTGCGGCTCGACGCCGGACCACATTCGCGCCATCGCCGGCGCCGTTGGCAAATTCAAGCCGCGGACGGTCCCGACGATTGCGCCGCTGATGCGGCTTTCGGGTCTCGAGCCGTTCACGCTCACCTCCGACATTCCGTTCGTGAATATCGGCGAGCGCACCAACATCACCGGCTCGGCCAAGTTCCGCAAACTCATCACCGCGGCCGACTATGCCGGCGCGCTCGTCGTCGCGCGCGACCAGGTGGCGAACGGGGCGCAGGTCATCGACATCAATATGGACGAGGGGCTCATCGACTCGAAGGCGGTGATGGTCGAGTTTCTCAACCTGATCGCCTCCGAGCCGGATATCGCGCGCGTGCCGGTCATGGTCGATTCATCGAAATTCTCGGTGATCGAGGCGGGCTTGAAGTGCGTCCAGGGCAAACCGATCGTCAACTCGATCTCGATGAAGGAAGGCGAAGAGGAATTCCTGCGCCAGGCCCGGCTGGTGCGTTCCTATGGCGCGGCGGTGGTGGTGATGGCGTTCGATGAACAGGGCCAGGCCGACACGCTCGAGCGCAAGGTCTCCATCTGCACGCGCGCCTATGAGCTTCTGACGGAAAAGGCCGACTTTCCGCCCGAGGACATCGTCTTCGACCCGAACATCTTCGCCATTGCGACCGGCATCGAGGAGCACAATGGCTACGGCGTCGCATTCATCGAAGGGACCCGGAAAATCCGCCAGACGCTCCCTCACGCGCACATCTCGGG
>DATCEJ010000496.1:0-3728 GCA_036510135.1 Roseiarcus sp.
TGCCGCGAAGAGCTTGCCGACTTCACCCATCCGCACCCACACGTGGGGGTAAGCCTCGATCGCCGAATCGGTCGCGCCGACGACCCCGACCAGAAATGGTTCCCGGCCGGCGCGGTAGGCCTCATCGGCGACTTCGAGCGGGAAGGCGCCCCCGCCGGCGAGGATGGCCAGAGGAGGATGTCCTCTCCCCGGGCCCGGTCCGCCCTCCGTCCTGCTCACCCCTCCTCGTCCCGCCCGGCGCGCGGGACGCAAATCGCCCGATCACCCCCCTGACGCAAAAAGGCGACGATCTGCCGGACGGCTTCCTGGTCGGCGAACGCGTCCGCGACGTCGTCGATGCGCTCCTTCAACGTGCCGCCGCCATTGAACAGCATCTTATAGGCGCGCCTCAGCTCGTGGATCGCCTCGTGCGAGAAGCCTCGGCGCTTCAGGCCAACGACATTGAGGCCAGCGAGCCCCGCACGGTTGCCGAGCGCGAGCCCAAAGGGAATCAAGTCGTGCTCGACTCCAGCGAGACCGCCGACAAAGGCGTGGGCTCCGATCCGAACGAATTGATGCGCCGCGGCGCCGCCACTCAAAATGGCGAAATCACCGATGTTGCAGTGCCCGGCCAACATCACGTTGTTGGACAGAATGACGCCCTCGCCAACACGACAATCATGCGCGACGTGAGCGTTGGCCAGGAACACCGACCGCGGTCCAATGATCGTTTCCGAGCTGCCGCCCGCGGTGCCGGGATTCATCGTCACCCCCTCACGAATGAGGCAGCCCTCGCCGATTGTGAGGCGGACCGCCTCACCGCGATATTTGAGGTCCTGCGGCGGATGTCCGATCGAGGCGAAGGGATAAATAATCGTCTGCGCGCCAACGATGGTGTCGCCAGCGAGACTCACATGAGAGATCAGCCGTACGCCGTCCCCAAGCTTCACCTGCGATCCAACCTGACAAAACGGCCCGATCTCGACGCCCGCCCCGAGCCGAGCCCCGTTTTCGATAACGGCGCTCGGATGGATTGTATTCGTCATTCACGCACCAGCATCGCGGAGACTTCGGCTTCGCAAACCAGCACGTCGCCGACCTTCGCCTCGCCCCGGAACCACCACATGTTTCGTTTTTTGGCGATGCGGGTCATGTGAAACCGCACCTGATCGCCTGGAACGACAGGCTTGCGGAACTTCGCCTTATCGACCGTCATCATGTAAACGACGCTCGGCGCGCTCTTGTCCAGCTGCGAAGCGACGCACAGCGCACCCGCTGTTTGCGCCATCGCTTCGATCAGCAGCACGCCCGGCATAACCGGGCGGCCTGGAAAGTGGCCCTGAAAGTGAGGCTCGTTGGCCGTCACGTTCTTGATCCCGACGCCATATTCGTCGCCGCGAGCTTCGACGATTCGGTCGACCAGGAGGAACGGATACCGGTGCGGCAATAACTCGAGCAGCTTCTGGATGTCGTAGCTGTCGAACGTCTGGGCGGCCAGTTCGTTCATTCCATTTCCTTTCTCTCCCGTCCGTTCGCCGGCGTTATTCGGCATCCGCGTCGCCATGCGCGTCGCCGTCGACCAGTCGTTTGATGGCGGCGACCTCGCGAAAAAACTTCCGCACGGGCTTGGCTGGCGCGCCGGCCCACCGCTCGCCGGGGGGGATGTCGGTCATTACGCCGGCCGCCGCGGCGACCTGGGCGCCCGCGCCGATCGTCAGATGTCCGGCGATGCCCGCCTGACCGCCGAGGGCGGCAAAATCGCCAATGGCGCTCGACCCCGAGACGCCGGACTGAGAGACCAGCACCGCATGGCGGCCGATGACGACGTTGTGGCCGATCTGCACCAGATTGTCGATCTTCGCTCCCTCGCCGATGACCGTGTCGCGGTTCGCGCCACGGTCAATCGTTACTCCGGCGCCGATCTCAACGTCGTTTTGAATGATTACGCGGCCGATCTGGGGCACTTTGAGATGCCCCCGTGGCCCAAGAGCGAATCCGAAGCCGTCCTGTCCAATGTGCGCGCCGGGATGAATGATCACCCGGTCGCCGATCAGCGCGGCTAAAATCGTGGTCGAGGCGCCGACCGAGCCATCGCGACCGATGCGCACCCCGGGACCGATGACGGCATTGGGCCCGATGATCGTGCCGGCGCCAAGCTCGACGCCGCGGCCTATCACCGCGCCGGGGTCGACGATCACGCCTGGCTCCAGTCGCGCCGAAGGGTGAACGGACGCTGTGGGCGAAATCCCGGTCTCGCCAAAAACGGAGCCCGGCTTGACCGCGAAAGGGTAAAGTTTGGTCATCACCACAGCCATGGCGCGATAAGGCTCGGTTGCGATGAGCACGGCGCAAGTCGCGGGCGATGCGCCGGCATAGCGCGGCGAAACAAGCGCAGCCGCCGCCCGCGTCCGGCTGAGGGCGTCGAGATACCGGGGATTGTCGAGAAAAGTGAGATCGCCGGGGCCCGCTTCATCGAGAGCGGCGACGTCCCGGATCACGCGGTCGGAATCGGTGTCCGCGCCGAGCGTGGCGCCGCACCAGCCCGCAACTTCGGCCAATGAAGGCGCTGAACTCGGAGGAAAGAAGCGAATTCTGGCCAATAAGGAGTTCCGTCGGAAGCGACGACGGGCGCGCCAGCCCTGGCGCGCCCGCTTGTTGGGAAAGG
The DNA here is from genome assembly GCA_036510135.1 of Roseiarcus sp. Taxonomy (GTDB): domain Bacteria; phylum Pseudomonadota; class Alphaproteobacteria; order Rhizobiales; family Beijerinckiaceae; genus Roseiarcus. The sequence goes on from DATCEJ010000496.1 coordinate 2,645, forward strand.
CAACTGATCGATTTTAGAACGTCGTGCCGCCCGAGAAGTTGAAGAGCTGGAGCTGGTCGTATTTGCCCTTTGAAAGCGGGACCGCGAGATCAAAGCGGATCGGTCCCATCGGCGAGTCCCAAATCAAGCTCGCGCCAACCGACGCGCGGATTTGATTCGGGTCCCAGACGTCGGCGCAACTCAATTGTGTGACCGGCAATGCCCGGCCAATCGAATTCGGAGGCGGACAATAGGTGTAGCCCAAGAAGTTCGAGAAGCTGGTTGGCCCTGAATATCCGATCAAGTTGCCGGCATCCGCGAACACCGCCCCTTTCAACCCGACTTCTTTCGGCAAGCCGAAGATCGGGAAGTCAACCTCGGCCGACGCCCCATAGTAGCTCGTACCGCCAAGAGCACTGGCCTGGATATTGAACGGGTCCGAGATGTCGCGCGGCCCAATGCCTCCCGGAGCGAAGCCGCGCACCAATGACGAGCCCTGCATGAAGTTGTTGATGATGAGCGCGTCTCTTGAGCCGAAGGAATTGATCTGACCGGCTTGCAGGTGAATCGACCCGATGAAGTCCTCGGTGATCGGATGGTACCAGCGCGCATCGAACGTTTCGCGGACGAACTCGGATTGCCCGCCAAGGCCAGCGATATCCTGCTTGTAATTCACGACGTAGCCCGTGGTGGGGTTCTTGCGATCGTCAATATTATTGAACAGGATCGAGAATCCGGCCATGGAGGTAACGATATTGCCTTGCGCGGCCGCCTGCTTGATTTCGACCGGCGCTTCGCCGTTGCTCAAACAGTTGACAATTTCGTTCGGAATAACCGCAAAGGGGACTCCGCCGGGAAAGAAGGGCTGATCGGGTCCTGAGCAATCGTCATAGGGCTGACTCGAATTGTTCGGAATGGTGATCTTCGACTCGTAGAGCGAATAGTTAGGCTGGAACGTCAGGTCATCAGTAATCGGTATGCCGAGCCGAAGGGTCCCGCCGGTCGTCCAGTTCTCGTAAAGCGCGAATTGGTTGTTGTTGTTGACCTGATGGTAGATATCAAAACCAGCGGCCAAGCGCTGGCCGAGGAAGTAAGGCTCGGTGAA
>DATCEJ010000497.1:0-6058 GCA_036510135.1 Roseiarcus sp.
ACGCCTCCGACGAGGCTAAGGGCAATCAGGACAAGGAGGAGAAGCTTACGCATAACGGGCCTCCTAGTTGCAGCCGCTGCCGTCGCAGGCGTGTGCAGGCGCTGCAGTGAGAGTGGCCGACGCGGCGACACCCCGGCAAGGGCCAGCGCAGTCAGAGCAAGAAGAAGTAGCCTGCACATAACCGCGCTCCTAACACTGGAGGCAGGCGTGCGCAGGTTGGGCGGTGATCGCGGAATAGGCCATCAAACCACCGGCGACAGAAAGTGCCAGAAAGGTGAGCATCAACAACTTTCGCATGGGACGTTCCCCAGCCGTAATGGTTGATCCATACTGTAAAAGGGGTTACGTATCAACTTCAGTTTGCAACTTCGCCAGGACGGCTGCATTTCCCGCCTCCCCGTGAGGTCCTCACCACGTCATTGCGAGCGAAGCGAAGCAATCCAGGGGGACGTAGCGCGCCTTACGGCCCCTGGATTGCTTCGTCGCTGCGCTTCTCGCAATGACGACGACTGTTCAACCGATGGCGTCATGCCGAGGCCTACGCCTCAACCTTGTCTGTCTTGTACGACCGCCAGCGCAACACGCCGTCGCCAGATTCGGACTCGGCCATCGCCATCGCCGCGATGCGCTCGTGATGGGGCGACTTGTGGCATGCGGGATCGGTGTTGCGCGCGTCGCCGGTCAGGGCCAGCGCCTGGCAGCGGCAGCCGCCCCAGTCGATCTCGCGCCGGTCGCAGGAACGGCAGAGTTCGGGCATCCAATCCGTGCCGCGGAAGGCATTGAAGGCGGGGTTCGAATGCCAGATGTCGCTGAGCGAATGATCGCGCACGTTCCAGAATTCGAGGCCCGGAATCGACTCGGCGGCGTGACACGGCAGCGCCTTGCCTGTCGGCGACACGTTGATCGCGACACGACCCCAACCGCCGGCGCAAGGCTTCGGGAAGCGCGCGTAATAATCGGGGACCACCAGGTCGATGACCAGTTCGCCCTTCAGGCGCGCGCGGGCCGCCTGCACGATCGCAATCGATTCGTCGACTTGGGCCTTCGACGGCATCAGCGCGGCGCGATTGGCGAGCGCCCACCCATAATATTGCGTATGCGCCACTTCGAGCCGGCGCGCGCCAAGCTCGACCGCGAGATCGATAATCGCGGCGACCTGATGAATATTGGAACGATGGATGACCGCGTTGATGGTCAGCGGCAGGCCTGCCTTGGTGACGTAGCCGGCGAAGGCGCGCTTGCGCTCCCACGAGCCTTTGTAATGGCCGAGGCGGTCGTTGGTTTCCTTGTCAGCCCCCTGGAAGGACAGCTGCGCATGATCAAGGCCGGCGTCGACCAGTTCGCCGGCCCGCGTCTCGTTCACTCCGATGCCCGAGGTGATGAGGTTTGTGTACAGTCCGCTTTGCGAAGCGTGGCGCGTGAGGTCGACAATGTCGCGTCGCGCCGTGGGCTCGCCGCCCGAAAGATGCACGTGCAGCGCGCCGAGCGCGGCCGCCTCGCTGAACACCTTTTTCCAAGTCTCGCCATCAAGTTCGTTGCCGGGACGCTCGAGCGCGACGGGATTGGAACAATACAGACAGCCGAGCGGGCAACGATGCGTAAGCTCGACCAAAAGCCCAATCGGGGGGGCCGGGGGAGGCGGGGTATGTGCGGTCACGTCTCGAGAACTCTCTTGGCCTTGAGGTCGGCAAGCATGGCGACGACGTCCTTCTCGATCACCGCCGGAGGCGCCGTGTAGCGCGCCGCCAGCTCGGCGACGATCCCAGCCAGATCGCGTTCGCCGTCGCAAAGCTCAAGCACAGTCGCCGCCGTATCGTCGATCTCAAAAATCCGTTCCGGCGCGAGCAACGTCCATCGCCCACGCGCTTCATCGCGCTTGAGCCGCACGCCCCTCGGGAGATGCGGACGCGACTGAGCATGGATCTCCTTGGTTGCGTCCATCGCCTTCAATCCGGCCGGAAGGCCCCTGGAGGGATCGCGCCGTCGACATAGGCATGGTGCAGCGCGTCGAGCTGCGCCCACAATACATCGGTCTTGAACCTCAAAGCCGCAAGGGCGCCTCGCTGCTCTTCGACCGTGCGCGCGTTGCGCTTGACGTAATCGAGCGCAAACTGAGCGTCCCTCGGCGCCTGGTCGAGCCGGCGGCGGAAATAGGCGACAACTTTCTCGTCGATGAAGCTGTAATTGGCCAGCATCCCGGCGATCCGGCGCTTATGGAGCGAGGGGGCGAACAGTTCCGTCAGGCTCGAGGCCACCGCCTCGACCAGCGGTCGCTCGCGCACGAAGCGGACATAAGCTTCCACCGCGAATTTGGTCGCCGGCAGCGCGCCTTCCTGAGAGATCACATAGCCGCGGTCGAGGCCCAATCCCTCGGTGAGGATGAGCCAGCGCTCGATGCCGCCCTGATCGTCGCCCGCGCCGTCATGGTCGGTGATCCGATGCACCCACTCACGGCGCAATTCGCGATCCTCGCAACGCGCGATCAGCGAAGCGTCCTTGCGAGGAATCGCCGATTGATAGACGAAGCGGTTGAGCGCCCAGGCCTGAACCTGGCCCTTGTTGAGCTTGCCGTCGTGCAACAGGCCATGAAACGGATGCAGGTCGTGATAGCGCACCGGACCAATGGCTCGCAGCGCCTCCTCGAGCGCATCGGGAGTCATGGGCTCCGAGGCCATGTGTACGTTCATGGGGAAACCTCCATTCCGTCGACCGCGATCTCCCAGCCAGCCGCCTTCACCTCCGCCTCTTCCGGCGATCCCTCGATGAGGATGGGGTTCGAATTGTTGATATGAATGAGGATGCGGCGCACATGCGCATGGCGCGCAAGCGATTCCAGCGTTCCTCCTGGTCCCGACACGGGGCTATGGCCCATGCGCCTCCCGGTTTTGTCGCCAAGGCCGTTGGCGATCATTTCGTCGTCGGCGAACAACGTTCCGTCGAAAAACAACACATCCGCATTGGCGATGCGAGCATTGAGGTCTTCCGTAACATGGGCGCAGGCGGGCGCATAGACGAGTCGCTTTCCGGCCGCTTCCACCGCCACGCAGACCGTGCCCTCGCCGAGGTCGTCGGTGCTGACGTTCCCTTCTTCAAGCCATAGCGGAACCTTGCCGGGAATTGCGAAGAGTTCGAGCTTGATACCCGGCAGTGGCTCGAAGGGTTCGCCCAGCCGAACGGCGCGGCGCGGCGCGACGTCGCGATCGACCACGTCGAACATACGATTGGCGCCGATCGCGTCCAGCGTCGCCTCAGTGCCAAACAGGACCAGCGGCTGGCGCTCGCGCAAAGCCAGAAGGCCAGCCGAGGAATCGACCTCGGCATTGGTCAGGACGACAGAACCGATCGGCGAGTGGCGCCCGCCGCCCTTCGGATGCAACGCGGGCGTCGCGAGAATTTGCTGACGCAGGTCGATCGACGCGTTGAGCAGGACCCAGTTTTCTCCATCCACACTGAGCGCGACGCCCACCTGCGTGCGCGGCTTGACATGGCTGTCGCCGCTCCAGGCGAGGCGGCAGACACGACAGCCGCAGTTCCATTGCGGAACGCCGCCGCCCGCGCCCGAGCCCAGGACGAGCGCCCTCAGTCGAGGGCTAGTGGGGGACATAGTTGAAGCTCGTCGCGATATGGGCCGAGCCGCCAGGGGGCGGCGGGAAATGAGCCCCCTGCACCAGGGAGCGCGCCGCGGCGTCGAGGTCGTGGTCACCCGAGGAGCGGGTGATCGCAAACGAGCTCACCGCGCCAGATGCGCCGATGGTGAAACTCACGCCCACCACGCCCTTCGCGCCGCGTGCGCGCGCGGCGGGTGGATAAAACATGCGACTACGAATGGCTGAGCTCACCTCCCCACTATAGGCCGAACGCGAGGATGCGCTCGCCGCTGCGCTCGAAGGCGCGGTTGTCGAGGAGCCGCTGCGGGCGGCCTGGGCGGGAGCGGACCGCGATCGTGTCTCGGCCGGTCGGGCCGCATCCGGCTTCGGCGCCGCTCTCGGCTGGCGTCTCGGCGCTTCGACGCGCGGCGGCGGCGGATTTGGCCGAGGAGCCTCGACCGGCTTCGGAGGGGGCGGCGGAGGCGCAAGCTCGACTGGCGCCGGAGGGGGCGGAGGCGTCTCTGGCCGAGGCGGTGGAAGCGGCTCCTCGACGGGCGGCGGCTGCTCGGCGACTGGCGGTGTCACAGGGGTTGGAAGCGGCGGCTCGGTCGGAGCCGGGGCGGCGTCGTGAGCCGGCGGAGGCGCGGATTGGTCGGGCGGCTTCTGCTCCTCGGCCGGGGGCGAAGGAGGTTCGGCGAGCGGCGCTTCCGGCTCGATATCGACGATCACTTCTCCCGATTGCTCGGGCGGTTTCCGCGGCTCCAGATAGACGAGCGAAAGCGCGGCTGCGTGGAGCGCGATCACGACCAGGACCGCGAGCGGACGGAGCCACGGCGGCCGAACCGGGGGCTCGAAGCCGCGCCCGTCCAGAGTTGCGGCGGTCACGGCGCCGGCGCGTTTGGCGCTGCCGGCGTCGGCGCCGCCAAAGGCGGCGACACGGTGCGGCGAGGGCCTGACACGATCGCAATCCGCGAGATCCCATTGGCGGCGAGATCGTCCATCACGGACACGACGTCGCCGTAGGACGCGGCGCGATCGCCGCGCAGCTGAACCACGCCATTGGAATCGCCAAGCTTGGCCTTGACCCTCGCCGCCAGCTCATCCCGCGATACCGGATCTCTCCCCACCGACAGCGAACCGTCCTTGGCGACGGCGACGACGACCGGCTCCTTGTTTTCGAGCGGTTGGGCCGTCTTGGCGCTGGGCAGATTCACTTTGACGCCCGTCGCCAGCATCGGCGCGGTCACCATGAAGATGATGAGCAGAACCAGCATCACGTCGACAAGCGGCGTGACGTTGATGTCGGCCAGCGGCTGATAGAGGCCTTCGCCGATTTTGCGTGGGCTCAATGCCATCAGGGCGTCTCGGCGCGGCGGCGCGGCGCGTCTTCGCGCGCGACTTCGGCGGGACGGGAAAGCAGCGCCAGCGCGCGTTCTTCGACGAACGAAGCCATGTCCTGTCCAAGCCGGCCGAAGGCCGCGCCGATGCGATTATAACCGATCGAGGCCGGAATCGCCGCCGCAAGGCCATAAGCGGTCGCTGCGAGCGATTCCGCGATGCCTGGCGCAACCGTCGCCAGCGACGTGTCCTGCGCCTGGCCGATCGCCGCGAAGCTCGACATGATGCCCCACACCGTGCCGAATAGGCCGACAAACGGCGCAACCGAAGAAACCACGGCCAGGTTGGGCAGGCCGCCCTCGGAGCGGGTGAGGAGCTCGCGCGCCGCGCGCGCCATCGCGTCCGAAATGCGCGACCGCACTTCGCCGACCGTCTCACCCGGAATGCGGCGCCGCGCTTCCTCATCGCCCGCGGCGGCGACGCCTATGAGCGACTTGGGCATTTCGCCGCCGGCGCGCGCTTTTCGAACCGCGCTGCGGAGACGCGTCACCGAAACCCGGCCTTCGATGATGAGCACCCAGCTCCACAGCGAAGCAAGGAACAGGACCGCCATGACGGCCTTCCCCACGAGGCTCGCCTCAAGAAAAAGCCCGAGCGGGGAGAGATCCATCTGCATATAAACGCCTCGTATCTCTCGCCTCTATGTGCGCCTCAGGCCACACGTTTCAACCCCGCCTGGACGCGCGGAGGCGGGCGATTGAGCCTGACGTCACTCGGAACAGCCGTGGAGGACTGGCCGTCACTCACTTCATCAAGAGGCGCAGCAGCGCTTGGCCGGCGGGGGTCTTCAACTCCTTGGCGTCAATCGTCGCATCGTTGTCCGGGTTGGCGCGCTTGAAAGCAACTTCGACAAAGGCGAGGTACTCGTCCTTGCTGATCGTCTTGTCGTTGTCCGGGTCGGCTGTCTTCCAGTCTTCCGCGGAAATCCGATCCCCTAATTCCTTGCGATCGACTGTACCATCATGGTCGACATCAAGCTTGTCGAACAGAGCGCTGGCGGCCGTCTTCGCCTCGTTGAGATCGACCGTTCCATCCTTGTCTGGGTCAAGGGTCTGGAGCGCCGACGCCGCGAA
>DATCEJ010000498.1:0-2667 GCA_036510135.1 Roseiarcus sp.
TCGAACTCGCCATTCTCGAACAGGGCGATCACCTTGTCGGCGATCGGCTTCGCGGTCGCGTAGGTTAGCGTGCGCACGGCGCGCAGGTCGATCAGCTCCAGGATCTGCCGCTCATGCGTCCGGCGAAGCTGGTCGTAGCCCTTCTTGCCGACGCAGAGAATCTTGACCGTCTTGCCTTGGCCCATGAGCGAGTTGGCCCGCTCGCGCGCAAGGCGCACGATGGCGGTGTTGAATGCGCCGCACAGCCCCCGCTCGCCGGTGCAGACGAGCAGCAAATGCGTCTGGTCCGAGCCGCTACCGACCAGCAGGCGCGGGCCTTGGCCGTCAGTCGCGGCCCCGGCCAGATTCGTCAGCACCGTTTCGACCTGCTCGGCGTAGGGACGCGCCGCTTCGACCGCGCCTTGCGCGCGGCGCAGCTTCGACACCGCGACCATCTGCATGGCCTTGGTGATTTTCTGCGTCGACTTGACCGACGCGATCCGGTTCCTGAGTTCCTTTAGCGATGGCATCGCTCAGCGCCTCCGCGCGCGCTTCAACACCGGCGAGCGGCTGGGTAAAGGTCGGCCCATGTTAGGCAAAGGTCCCGGCGTAAGCTTCGACCGCCTTCTTGAGCTTGGCCTCGACGTCATTCGTCAGATCATTCGAGGAGCGGATCGAATCCAGGATATCCGGGTTCTTGCCTCTCAGAAAACTGAGCAGTCCGTCTTCAAACGGCCGAACCTTGTCGAGCGGCAATTTGTCGAGGAACCCGTTCACGCCGGCATAGATGACGCAGACCTGCTCCTCCATCTTGAGCGGCGAGAACTGCGGCTGCTTGAGAAGCTCAGTCAGCCGCGCGCCGCGATTGAGCAGGCGCTGCGTGACCGCGTCGAGATCGGAACCGAACTGGGCGAAGGCCGCCATTTCGCGATATTGCGCGAGTTCGCCCTTGATCTTGCCGGCGACCTTCTTGGTCGCCTTGGTCTGCGCCGCGGAACCGACGCGCGAAACCGAAAGGCCCACGTTCACCGCGGGCCGGACGCCCTGGTAGAACAGGTCCGTCTCGAGGAAGATCTGACCGTCCGTGATCGAGATGACGTTGGTCGGAATGTAGGCCGACACGTCGTTGGCTTGCGTCTCGATGATGGGCAGCGCGGTGAGCGAGCCCGATCCGTTGTCCTTGTTGAGCTTGGCGGCGCGCTCGAGCAGCCGGGAGTGAAGATAGAACACGTCGCCGGGATAGGCCTCGCGGCCTGGCGGGCGACGCAACAGAAGCGACATCTGGCGATAGGCGACCGCCTGCTTCGAGAGGTCATCGTAAACGATGACCGCGTGCATGCCGTTGTCACGGAAGAACTCGCCCATCGCGCAGCCGGAAAACGGCGCAAGAAATTGCATCGGGGCCGGGTCCGAAGCGGTGGCGGCGACGATGATCGTGTATTCGAGCGCGCCGTGCTCTTCCAGAACCTTGGCGAACTGGGCGACCGTCGAGCGCTTCTGACCAATCGCGACGTAAACGCAGTAAAGCTTCTTCGATTCGTCCGTGCCCTGGTTCAGCGACTTCTGATTCAGAATGGTGTCGAGGGTGATCGCGGTCTTGCCCGTCTGCCGATCGCCGATGATGAGCTCGCGTTGGCCGCGACCGATCGGAATCATGCTGTCGATCGCCTTGAGCCCCGTCGCCATCGGCTCGTTCACCGACTTGCGGGGAATGATGCCCGGCGCTTTGACATCCACGCGCGCGCGTTTTTCTGTCACGATCGGGCCTTTGCCATCGATCGGATTGCCGAGCGCGTCGACGACGCGGCCGAGAAGCGCCTTGCCAATCGGCACGTCGACGATCGCGCCGGTGCGCTTGACCGTCTGGCCTTCCTTGATTTCCCGGTCGCCGCCGAAAATGACGATGCCGACGTTGTCGCTCTCGAGGTTGAGCGCCATGCCGCGCGTGCCGTTCTCGAATTCGACCATCTCGCCGGCCTGAACCTTGTCGAGACCGTAGGCGCGCGCGATGCCGTCGCCGACGCTCAGCACCTGCCCGACTTCGGTGACATGCGCCTCAGCGCCGAAGTTGGCGATCTGAGTCTTGAGGATCGAGGAAATTTCTGCGGCGCGGATATCCATCAGCCGACCTCTTTCATGGCAAGGCGAATTGCGTTGAGTTTGGTTTTGAGCGAGCCGTCGACCATGCGCGACCCCAGTTTGACGATCAGGCCGCCGATGATCGAGGGATCGACCTTCATGTCGAGATCGACCTCCCGGCCTCCGGAAGACGCGCGCAGCGAGTCTTTTAGCGAGGCCACGTTCGCATCGGTCAAGGGGGCGGCGCTGGTGACTTCCGCTCGCGTCACGCCTCGGGACTTGTCGTACAGCTTGCGGTAGTCCGCGATCATTTCGCGAACGAAGTACAGCCGGCGCTTCGACGCCACGAGTCTTAGGAAATTCGCGGCCACGCCGCCAATTCCAGCCTGCGCGAGGATGGCGTCGAGGGCCTTGAGCTGATCGGCGGCCGAAAACACCGGGCTCCGCACCAGCCTTTCCAGGTCAGGGCTTTCGGCGATGAGGGCGTCGAATCTCGTCAACGCGTCCGCGACGGCCTCGCCCTCGCGTTGGTCGTGGGCGAGCGAAAACAGGGCGGACGCGTAACGTCCGGCCACGCCGGAAACAACCGTGTCTTCCTCTGCCACGCCG
>DATCEJ010000499.1:0-16400 GCA_036510135.1 Roseiarcus sp.
GGCCGAATGATGGGGACTTCGGAACGGGCGCCGGTCGGTTAGGGCACCTCCTGCGAGCGCGCCCGCAACCGAATGGATCATCGAGACTTCGAGCAGCTCGCGCGGGGTCAAGGGCGGCAGGATCGACGGCAAACGCTGGGCGAGCATCGACTTGCCGGCCCCTGGGGCGCCGCTCATCAAAAGATGGTGGCCCCCAGCCGCCGCGACTTCCAGCGCGCGTTTGGCGCTCTCCTGGCCCTTGATATCGCGCAGGTCTGGCTGCGGTCCGACCGACGCGCGCAACGCAGGCTCGGGACGCGACAGGACTTGCGCGCCCTTGAAGTGGTTGGCGAGCTGGATCAACGAGCGTGGCGCAAGTATCTCCAGATCAGCCGACGCCCACGCCGCCTCGGGTCCGCACGGCCCGGGGCAAATCAAGCCTTTGCCGGCGGCGTTGGCGGCGATTGCCGCCGGCAGCACACCGGCGACGGCGCTGATCGCGCCATCGAGCGCAAGCTCCCCGATTACCGTGAAGCCATCGAGCGCGTCGGCCGGAATGGCGCCAATCGCCGCCATCACCGCGAGCGCGATTGGCAGGTCGTAATGGCTGCCTTCCTTCGGCATGTCGGCCGGCGCAAGGTTGACCGTGATGCGCTTGGCCGGAAGCGCGAGGCCCGAGGCGATGAGCGCCGAGCGCACCCGCTCGCGCGATTCGCCCACCGCCTTGTCGCCGAGGCCGACGATGGTGAAGGCGACTGTGCCTGATGCGATCTGCACCTGGACGTCGACCGGTCGAGCCTCCACGCCCTCGAAGGCCACCGTCGATACGCGCGCCACCATGTCCGCCCCCCGCCCGGGCTCGCTGATGGTCGGAACGTTTGCAGAACATTGGCCCCGAGCGCAAGGGCTAAATGAGCGATAAAATCTCCGGGTCGCGACTCAAGCGTTGGCGCCGTCGGTCAAACAGGGAATTGCATGCCTGCGCGGCGCCAGCGGTCGGCGATGCCGACGGCGTACAGGTTTGCCCGTCGAGACGAGCGCGCCCCGACGCTACGGCTACTTCTGCATCGGGGACAGGAACGCTTCGAACGCCGCGTGCGCCTCGGGCGACTTGAGCGCGGCGCTGAAGGCGTGCATCTCGGCCGCCATCTGAGCTTTGAGCGCCTCGGGATCGCCGCGCATGAGGCGCCGCGTCGCGAGGAGGGCAGCCCTGGGTTTGACCGCGAGCGCGGCCGCCTTGCTCATCGCATGCGCCATCAGCTCGCTCTGAGGCAAAATGGCATTAATTAAGCCGAGCTCGAGCGCCCGATCGGCGCCGAAGGGCTCTGCGAGCAACAAGAGTTCCGAAGCCCTGACGCGACCAAAGCGTTGCGGCGCCAATAGTGAGGACCCGGCCTCGGGAACGAGGCCGAGATTGACGAACGGCATCTGAAACCGCGCCTCGGGCGTGGCGTAGACGAGATCGCAATGAAAGCAGAGTGTCGTCCCAACGCCGATCGCCAGACCGTCAATCGCTGCGATCAGCGGCTTTTCGAACTCGGCGACCTTGCTGACAAATCGCCACGCCGGAAATTCGCCTGTCTCGTGCAACGCGACGGCGAGAAAATCGCCGATGTCGTTTCCGGCTGTGAACACTCCGCCCTTGCCGCTCATCACAAGAGCGCCGATTTCGGGATCGCGTTCGGCCGCATCGAAGGTTTCGATCAGCGCCTCATACATGGCGCCGGTGATCGCGTTCTTCTTCTGCGGCCGCGCGAAAACGGCCGACATGACCGCACCCTCGCGGCCGACCTTGATGTCGCTTGTCAATGTGTCTTGGGTCATGCGCTCTCCGCCAGGATCGCTTCAAAGGGTTCGAGCGCCGCGCCGCCGGAGGCCACTGCGCGCGCCAGCCCCGGCGCGGCGACCGCGACTTTCTCGGCAAAGAAGCGGGCGAGGCCGACCCGCCCGAGCTCGCTCTCGTCGCCGCTTGCCGCCAGTGACTCGCCGGCCAGACCGGCCTTGGCCAAACACGCCCCCCCAAGCGTGAGTCCAAACAAGCGCAAATAGTGTGACGCGCCCGCCAAGGCGGAGTGCGGGTCGCTCGCGAGCCATTGCCGCATCGTATCCGTCGTTTCTTCGAGAGCGGCCGCGGCCTCTTGAAGCCGCGCCGCGGTCGCGCCGAACCCTGCACCGCCGCGGCTGGCGACTTCGTCCGCGACTGTGCGGATGCCCGCGATCTCCTGTTTGATGGTTTCGCCGCCGGCCAATGGCAGCTTGCGCTGAACGAGATCAATCGCATGGATGCCGTTCGCGCCTTCATAAATCGCCGCGATGCGGGCATCGCGCATGTGCTGGGCCGCCCCGGTCTCCTCAATGAATCCCATGCCCCCGTGGACCTGGACGCCGATCGATGTCGTCTCGTCGCCGATGTCAGTCGAGAACGCTTTGGCGACGGGGGTGAGAAGCGCCACGCGGTTAGCGGCCGCCGTTCGTTCTGCCTCGGTGGAGGCGTGGTCGGCAAGGTCCAGCGAAACGCCGGTCAGATGGCAGATCCCGCGCGCCGCGTGGACGTTGGCCTTCATCGTCATCAGCATGCGCTGCACGTCAGGATGCTGGATGATCGGGGCCATGCCGTCGCCCCCCTTGGCGCCGCGACCCTGCCGACGTTCGCGGGCGTAGCCAAGCGCCTGTTGATAGGCGCGGTCGCCGATGGCCACTCCCTGTGTCCCGACCGCAAGCCGCGCGGCGTTCATCATCACGAACATGGCGGCGAGGCCGCGATTCTCCTCGCCCACCCGCCAAGCTTTCGCGCCCTCGTTATCGCCATAGGCCATGACGCAAGTCGGGGAGCCATGGATGCCGAGTTTGTGCTCGATTCCGGCGCAGCGCAGGTCGTTGCGTTGACCGAGCGATCCGTCAGCATTGACGAGGAATTTCGGCGCGAGAAACAACGAAAGGCCACGCGTCCCCGCCGACGCGTCCGGTAGCCGGGCGAGAACGAGGTGGACGATATTTTCGGCCATGTCGTGCTCGCCATAGGTGATGAAAATCTTCTGGCCGAACAGGCGATAGGATCCATCCTCGGCGCGTTCCGCACGGGTTCGCACAGCGTTAAGATCGGACCCCGCCTGAGGCTCGGTAAGGTTCATGGTCCCGGTCCACCGTCCGGTGACCATCGGCGGGAGATAGATGTCCGTGAGCTCGCGTGAGCCGTGCGCCTTCAGTGCGCCGATCGCGCCCTCCGTGAGCAGGGGGCAGAGCGCAAAGGCCATCGAGGCGCCGTTCCAGATTTCGGTGCAGGCGACGTTGACGAGATGGGGCAGGCCCATACCGCCGAACTCGGCCGGCGCGGAGACGCCGTTCCAGCCCGCTTCCGCCCAGCGTCGGTAGACGTCGGCGAAGCCTGGGGCTGCTGTCACCACCCCGTTTTCATAAGCCGCGCCTGCAAGATCGCCGGTCCGGTTGAGAGGCGCAATTTCCTCGGTTGCGAAGCGGCTGGCCTCCGCGATAACGGACGAAACCGAGTCCCAGTCGAGGTCGCCCATAAATCCTTGTTCAACGAGCGCCGGAAAATCGGCGACCGCCCTAAGCGAAAACAGGATGTCGGCCGATGGCGAACGATAAGGCATCTCTTGGCTCCTCCCTATCGCGAGCGCGCGGCCCCGATCCGATCGCGGCCAAACGGGCCCCCGTGCGCTGGGCAAGCTGGTTGCCGCTGCGGGGACAAAAGAGCTTATGTACAGTCGAGTTTGCGCGCAACGCGAACCGGAAGGAGAGATGGCGCTCAACCGCAAAAACACCCGCCTGACGGAGGCGAGCCCTGAGGCCATCGCCAACGCAGCCGCATGTCTGCGCACTGGAGGCCTTGTGGCGATGCCGACTGAGACTGTGTACGGCCTGGCGGCGGACGCAACTTCTGACGCGGCGGTTGCGGCGATCTATGCCGCCAAGGAACGGCCAGCGATCAATCCGCTCATCTCTCACGTCCTGGACATCGAGAGGGCGCGAGAGCACGCCATCCTTGGCCCGGAAGCGGAGACGCTGGCCCGCGCGTTCTGGCCGGGGCCTCTCACGCTGGTCCTGCCGGTCGCTTCGTCGTGCCGGATCAGCCTGCTGGCGCGCGCCGGTCTTGAGACGGTGGCGCTTCGCTCGCCGTCGCATGAAACGGCCCGCGCTCTCATCGGGGCGGCTGGCGTCCCCCTCGCGGCGCCCTCGGCCAACCGATCCGGCGCCGTGAGCCCGACGACGGCCGCTCACGTTGTCGCCGATCTCGACGGCAGGGTCGACTGGATCCTTGATGGAGGCCCTTGTCGCCACGGCCTCGAGTCGACGATCATCGCCTGTCTCGCCGGTCGGCCACAATTGCTGCGTGCTGGAGCAATAACACAGGAGGCGATCGAAACCGTGGTGGGTTCGCCGATCGACTCGACGAGCCAAAGGCGAACGGCGCCGAATGCGCCCGGGCAATTGGCGTCGCACTATGCGCCCAAGGCTGAGCTTCGCCTTGGCGCCACGGACGCGGGGGCGGATGAAGCCACGCTCGATTTTGGCCGATCGCTCAAGGGCGGGACAAGCGCGCGCCTCGATCTTTCGCCTTCCGGCGACCTTGTCGAGGCTGCCTCCCATTTATTTTCCTATTTGCGTGCTTTGGACGCCTCCGGCGCGGCGCGGATCGCGGTCGCGCCGATCCCCGAGCATGGGCTTGGGGCGGCGATCAACGATCGGCTCCGTCGCGCGGCTGCCCCTCGGAACGCGCCGGCATGAAGGCAGTCACGAAAATTCCCTTCCTATACACTTCAGGCTGGGGAAATGGTAAGGAGGCTGTAATCTAGCCTCCTAGCGGAGCGTCGGGGAGACGAGCGGTGACCGATCGTTGGAATCATGAACTCTGGCTTGAGCTGGGACGAATTTAGACTGGTCAAGTCAGTCGCGGAAGCCCGTTCGTTGGTCGGAGCGGCCGAGATTCTCGGCGTCAATCATTCGACGGTGTTTCGGCGTTTGGCCGCGGTGGAGTCGGCGGTGGGCGCCCGTCTTTTCGAGCGCTCCCGCTCAGGATACGAGCCGACAGCGGCAGGCGAAGAAATGATCGCGCTGGCAACCAACATGGCCGAATCAGTCCAGGAGTTCGAGCGTCGGGTGGCGGGGCGAGACGTCAGGCTGACGGGGGAACTCGCGGTCACAGTCCCCGGCGCCGTTGGCCTGCACTTGATGCCTGCGATCGTAGCCCAATTCCGCGCTCAGCATCCAGGCGTGGTGGTCGCATTGATCCTTTCCAATCAGATGCTCGACTTGTCTCGCCGCGACGCGGACGTCGCAATACGCTTGACGAACGACCCGCCAGAAACGTTGGTTGGAAGACGGATCTGCACTGGGCGTTGGGCCGTCTATCGCCGAGGCGACATGGCCGACTCGCTCGGCGCGGAGCCGATGGAATCGGCCGCCTTCATCGGATTTGGCGGAAACATGGGGCCTGCGTCCGCGAGGCGATGGATTGAGACTAATATCAGTCCTGAACGAATTGTCGCCAGGGCGAACTCGACCCATTGCATGCTAGAATTGGCGCGTCAGGGCGTTGGCACGGTCTTGTTGCCTTGTTTTCTCGGCGATCGAAGTCCAGGTCTGATCCGTGCCGGTTATCTGCTGCCAGAGCTCGATGCAGGCTTGTGGATGCTGACCCATTCCGATCTTCGCCGAGCGGCGCGCGTGCGAGCCTTCATGGAATTCGCAGGAGCGGAGCTCGCGAAACATCGCCGCGCGATTGAGGGCGAGGAAACTGGCGCGATAGAATGATTGCGGCTTGGTTCGCGCCGATCGTCTGCTTCACCAGTTTGAGAACCGCGCCTCGATCTTTCTGAGGAAGGCTGCTCGGCGCTCGGGCGTCGAATGATTCATGTCGTGGTGCGCGAGATAGTCGCAACCGGCGCCGGGGGCGCAGATCCTGCGCATGGAACGCGTCAAGAAGCGGCGCGGCGGATCGCCCATCATGAACGTCAACCATCGCGCGCCGCCATAGGTGCAAACGACGCCGAGACGCTTGATGTTATGGAGACAGGGATTGTAGGAGCCGCCCTCGTCCAAAGTGAAGCTGACGCCGGGCAGAAAAACCCTGTCGACGAATCCCTTGAGGATCGCCGGAAATCCCATGTTCCAAACCGGGAACGAAAACACGAGCGCTTCGGCCGCGAGGAGACGATCCACATAAAAGGCGACGTTGCGTCGGTTCACCGCCACGTTGTGGTAGTCGATCCGATCCTGTCGCGACATCACCGGATCGAAGGCCTCAGCGTAGAGGTCGCAATCGTCGACCGTGTGCCCCTTAGCACGCAAAACCTCCGCGAGCTTCGTGTGCGTCGCGGCGACGAAACTTGTCTCGACTGGATGGGCGAACAGCACCAGGACGCGCAACGCCGCTCAGCTCTGCGCCGCATGCGCCCGCGCCTCAAGGCCCGGGAAAAGGAAATTTCTGCCGCCGGAAAAATCAAAGTCGGGATTCTCCCAGGCGATCATTTTGCCCGGATTGAGAAGCCCCAGCGGGTCGGTCTCGCGCTTGAACGCGAGCTGGATCGCATCGGTCTGCTTCATGCCACCCTCTTCGAGGGTGTAGCGATGGGGGTTGAAGATCATCGCCCCCATTGCTTCATGCTCGGCGATGATCTCGTTGAGCCGCGCTTCGGTCGTGAATTTCACCAGGGGCAGGCCCGCGAATCCTATCCGGCCATTAAAGCGGATGAGCTCCAAATGGCCTCGGACCTCATCACCATAGCGGTCGTGGATTTGCTTGATCACCCCGAGCGTGCCCTCGCTGGGATATCGGACCTGCAGGTAAGTGATGCGGGGATCCACCCGTAACGCCCGCAACGTGGTGTGATTCCAGGTCAGTTCGTAATTCGGGGGCAAGCCGGCGAGCGTCTCGGGGGCCGCGCGGCTCGAGTCGAGCAGGATACGCGCGCCCTTGTATGGCCGGGTAAAGGCTTCGAAAGCGTCGAGCGCGTGCGGAGCGATCATCAGAATGACGACGCTGTCGCCTTGCGGGATGAGCGCGCGATGGCGGAGAAAATAATCGTGCGGCGTCGGTCCCGCGACGACCGTGACGAGCTTCTTGAGGATTCCATCCTGCTCGGCGAGCGCCAATGCGTAAGCTGTCGCCGCGTCGAAACTGTCGAACCCGACAATGACGTTGACCCAATCGTAGTGCGCCGTGAGCGGCATCTCGACTACGGTTATGATCCCGTTCGTCCCGTAAGCGTGCACCGCCTTGTGCAGATCCTCCCCCGTCAATTCGAGCGAGCGCGGTTCGGCCTCAAGCGTAAGGAGGCGCAGGCGAAGCACATTGCCGAAATCGCGCAAGCCCCCCCAGGTGATCGAGCCGACGCCTCCGGACCCGCCGGCGACGAAGCCGCCGACCGAAGCGGTGCCCCGGGTCGATGGGAACATCCGCAATTCCTGCCCAGACGCTTCGCATGCTTTGTCGACGTCGATCAGCAGCGCGCCAGGCTCGCAGATGACGCGTCCCCGTTCGATCGAGCCGATCTTGTTCATCTCGGCGAGGTTCAGGAGCACGCCGCCCATGAGCGGCATCGCCTGGCCATAATTGCCGGTCCCCGCGCCGCGCGGAGTAACCGGAATCTTAAGCTTGTGCGCGGCGGCGAGAACGGTCCGGATCTCGGATTCGCTCGCCGGCGAAACAACAACGTCGGCGGTCACCGCCTCCAGTTCGCGCTTGAGCACCGGCGAATACCAATAGAAGTCGCGACTCTTCTGCTTGACCAGGATGGGATTGTCCTCCCACTTGATCGGACCGATCTCAGCGCGCAGCGCGGCGATGTCGTACGCCTGGCTCATGTCGACAGACCTTCGAGACTATCGAGTTCGGCATAACTTGGCGGCGTGGCGTTCGAGGCTTCGCCCCGCCGCAGCACGATCCGATCGGATTGTGGACGCGCCATCAGCTCTATGAAGTCACGCGCATGCGTGAGGATCATGTCGGCTGAGTTGCCGGGATGCAGGCGTCCGAGATCGAGCCCCATGGCGCGAGCCGGCGCCGAATTGACCACCTCGGCCCAGTCGGCGAACGGATAGTCGAGGTGCAAGATCCGAACGCCCTCGCGCCACACTTCCATCATGTCCAGGTCCCCGTACGGGTAGAACGGATCGCGGGTGTTGTCGCTCGCGATCATTACGTTAACCCCGGCGCGCTTCAGTTCGTGCAACGCGGTGACGCCTCGCCAGCGCGGTGTGCGACCGGTCTGGCGATCTTGAAGGAACATGTTGCACATCGGCAAGGACACGACGCTCAAGCCAGCGCGCGCGACCGCGTCGATTGTTCTTCGCCGTTCGTCATCCTCCTGCAACGCGAGCGAGCAGCAGTGGCCGACCAGGATGGGTCGCGCAAAGCGGCGCTCAATCGCCAAGTCGGCAATGACCTTGAGAGAGCGAGCCGCGGGATCGGAGCTTTCGTCGACGTGAAAGTCGAGCTCCCAGCCCTTGCGCTCCGCGAGTTCGAAGAGGACGCCGAGCCCGTCACGCAGATCCGGCTCCATGCGGATGGCGGCGCCGAGAATCCCCGACCCAAAAGCGTCAAGCATCGCTTCGATGTCGGCCACGTGCGAGGGGTCCGCCAGATGGTCGATGGTGAACAGCGGCGACGCCTGGAGGTCGATCCTGCCGCGCCACCGCGCTCGCGCTTCAGCCAGGACCGGCCAACTGATTCTCGTCTGCGGGTCGACGCTGTCGATATGGGTGCGAATGGCCGTCGTCCCGTGCGCGTAGGCGCAGCGCAGGCTGAACTCCATGCGCGCGGCGACGTCGGCGGCGCTCCAGTTGGCGGAACGGTCCTCGACCGTCGCCACGACCGCGCCGGAAAAATCGCCGGTCGGATTCCGCTTCCGCCGCCAGATATGCCCCTTGTCGAGATGGGTGTGCACGTCGACGAAGAGCGGCAGCACGATGCGGCCCGACATTGCGACTTCTGGCGCTTCGCCGAAGTGGTCGAAGCCAGTAGGGACGATCTTCGCTATGACGCCATTGTCGACGAGGATGTCGACGATCGCAAACCCGTCAAAGTCGACCGGCGGCATGGGCTTAGGCAGCATGCGGCCAAGGACGCGCGCCTGCCTCAATGCGTAGCGTTTTGCGCTGAGAGGGGCGAACGTCATCGGCGATCGGCGCCTGCTCGAGCGTAGCCGCGGTCTGGCGCGCGCGACTGTCTCTGGCCGATGGTCATGCGAAGAATTTCGCGCCCCTCATTTCGGGCGGAGGTCGAGGCCGACGCCCTTGTTCACGAATTGCAGCGTATAGGCCTTCTTGTAATCGAGACCCGACTTCTCGACCCCCGCCTTGACCATGGTCTCGTAAAAATTCCTGATCCGCTCGTCGGTCATGGCGCCGATTCCCAGTTTCGCCGTGTCGCCCGAATCCACCAAGCCATATTCCTTGATTTTGCCGATCGAGAAGGCGATCTGCTCATCCGTCATGTCCGGATTGTCCTTCTTGATCTCCGCGTTCGCTTTCGAATTGTCGCCGTAAAGATAATTGTACCAGCCGATCGCGGACGCATCGACGAACCGCTGGACGACGTCCGGATGGTCCTTGACCAGATCAGCGCGGGTCTCGATCGTTGTCGCATAGGTCCCATACCCATTGTCGGCGAGCAGGAAGATGTTGGGCTTGAAGTGACCTTCGCGCTCGACGGCGAACGGCTCCGAGGTCACGTAGCCTTGCTGAATCGAATGGGTGTCGGCGATGAATGGCCCGGGGTTGAACGTATAGGGCCTGACGATGTCCTCCTTGAAACCGTAGGCGGACATCATCCACTGATAGAAAGTGACAAGCGCCTCCTTCCCGATGAAAGCCGTTGCCGCCTTCGGGAGGTCAGCCCATTTCTCGAGGCCGACCCCAGGATGCGACATCACAATCTGCGGATCTTTTTGGAAATCCGCGGCGACGACGACGATCGGCACGTTGCGGTCGACCGCGTCAAAGGCCAGCAAAAGATTGCCGCCCATGTAGAAGTCCAACCGTCCAGCCGCCAGCAAAAGCTCGTTGTTGGCCTGCGGGCCTCCTTGCACGATCGTGACATCGAGTCCGTGTTTTGCATAAGTGCCATCCGCGACGGCTTGGTAATATCCGCCATGCTCGGCCTCCGCGAGCCAGTTCGTCCCGAATGAAACCTTATCGGCCGCCATCGCGGACGACGTGAGCAGGCAAAGCCCAAATGCCAGGCGAGCGCCAAGGAATTTCATTGTTTGATCCCGTCTCGAGTTGCCGTATCGAGCTTGCAACTTAGGCGCCATTGAGGGTGCCCGGAGCAGGGGCGCCAGGCGCTTCAATACCGGTTTGCTGGAGGCTTCCGCAAGATGCGCAGATTGAACCCGGGCGCGATCCATCCCCCGTTTGCAAAATACGCCCATGGAATAGAAGTCGACCCCGGCGCGCGAATGGCCTTCTGTTCCGGCCAGTTGGGGATTGGCCGCGACGGCGTCATTCCCGAGGATGTGGAGGCTCAGGCGCGCCTTTGCTTTCGCGCCATTGCCGCGATCCTTGGCGAAGCCTCGATGTCGCTCGCCGACCTCGTTCGCCTGAACGCCTATGTCGTTTCGGCTCAATATTTGGGCGGCTATATGAAGGTGCGCGACGAATTCGTGAGCAATCCGCCTCCGGCCTCGACTTTGATGATCGTTCAGGGTTTTGCTCGGCCCGAATTCAAGATCGAGATCGAGGCCGTCGCCGCGCGGGCGCCTTGAGCGCCGGGAGATCCGAATGCCGCCAACCAAGTTCTGGGCCGAAATGTCCTGGCGGGACTTCGCCGCCGCCGACATGAGTAAAGTCGTCGCGGTCCTGCCCGTGGCCGCGATCGAGCAACATGGGCCCCACCTGCCGGTCGGGGTCGATATGCTCATCAACGAGGGCTACCTCGCGGCCGCGGTCAAACGAATTCCGGACGATATACCGGTGTTGATCCTGCCCACCCAGGCGATCGGCAAGTCCAATGAGCACATCGAATATCCCGGCACGCTTACGTTTTCGCTCGAGACGGTCATCCGAGCGTGGACCGAGATCGGCGACAGCGTCGCCCGCACAGGATGCCGCAAGCTTATTTTCATGAATTCGCATGGCGGCAACGTTCCGGTCATCGACGTCGTGGCGAGAGAGTTGCGGATCCGCCATCGCATGCTCGCGGTCCACGCGGCCTGGCATCGGCTGGGCTATCCGGCGGAGTTGTTCTCCGCTCAGGAACGCGCGCACGGCATCCATGGCGGCGAGGCGGAGACTTCGCTGATGCTCGCCTTCAGGCCGAAGACCGTGCGCATGAGCGAAGCGCAAAATTTCGTCAGCGCGGCGATCGGAATCGAGCAGGAATTTCGTCAGCTTCGCGTCACCCAGCCCATTGGCTTCGGCTGGATGGCGAGTGATTTGCATCCGCTTGGCACGGCCGGCGACGCCTCCAAGGCGACGGCCGAGAAGGGCGAAGCCTGCGCCGAGAACGGCGCGGAGGCGTTTGTGGACCTTCTTCGGGATGTCCTTGCTTTTGATCTTGCGCGCCTCAAGCCGGGACCGCTAGGGCGCCCGAACGGCTGACCGGGCGAACTCGATCAGCGAGACTTCACGTAAGCGCGCCAACCACCAAAGTGTGAGATATCCTCCGCCGCCTCGAATGCGCAGGGCGAATCGCAAAATGAAAGTAGCGGGCCGGACAGCGGGTTCGCGGCCGGACTTGCGGGCCGCGCTATCGTCCGCTTCCCTGTCCATAATACGCGCCCGCTCCATGCTTGCGCCTGAAGTGCTTGTTCAGGAGCTCCTCCTCGATCGGCGCGAGGTCGGGCTGGAGCTGAAGCGACATCAGCGCCATTTGCGCGATGCACTCGACGGCGACCGCGTTCTCCAACGCCTTCGCCACGCTCGCTCCCCATGTGAACGGCGCGTGCCGGTTGACGAGAACGCCGGGAAAGTCGGCCGGATCGCGGTTCCGCATCGTTTCCACAATGACGTTGCCGGTCTCCCATTCATAGTCCGTGGCGATCTCGCTTGGCCTCATCTTGCGGGTGACGGGCACCTCGCCATTGAAATAATCGGCATGGGTCGTGCCGAATATGGGGATCGGCCGGCCGGCCTGCGCGAACGCGGTCGCGTGCGATGAGTGGGTGTGGACGACGCCGCCGATGTTCGGAAAGGCCAGAAACAGCCTACGGTGGGTCGGCGTGTCCGAGGACGGGTTGAGCCGGCCCTCGATCGTCCGCCCCTCGAGGTCGATGACGACCATGTCCTCCGGCGTCAGCGCCGTATAGTCGACCCCGCTTGGCTTGATCGCGAATGCGGCACGCGCCCGATCGATGGCGCTCGCATTGCCGAAGGTGAGATTGATGAGGCCGTGCCGCGGCAAGGCGACATTGGCCTCGTAGGCTTCGCGCTTGAGTTCCTTGAACATCGGCTCGTTCCGGCTCAGGCGCGGAATCCCTGCGCGAGGTAATAGTAGACGTCGTTGTTGCGCAGGTCCTGCTTGAAACTCGTGAGAGTGGTTTCGGGCCCAATCACCGCCATCTCGATTCCGGCGATCGTGGCGAAGTCTTCAAGCATCTCCCGGGTCACGCTGTAGCTGTAGCCCGTGTGATGCGCGCCGCCGGCCAGAATCCAGGCGGCGCACGCCGTCTTGAAGTCGGGCTTGCATTCCCACACCGCGCGGGCGACCGGCAGTTTTGGCAAGGCAGGATGGTCCACCGCGGTCACTTCGTTCACCACCAGACGGAACCGGGAGCCGAGGTCAATGAGGCTCGCGTTGAGAGCCGGGCCCTTCGCCGCATCGAAAACGAGCCGGACGGGATCCTCCTTGCCGCCGATCGAAAGGGGATGAATTTCGACCTTGGGCTTGTCCGCCGCGATCGTCGGGCAGATCTCGAGCATATGAGAGCCGAGAACCTGATGGCCGCCCGGCGCCAGATGATAGGTGTAGTCCTCCATGAACGAAGTTCCGCCCGGGAGCCCCTCGCCCATGACCTTCATCGCGCGCACCAGGGCGGCGGTCTTCCAGTCGCCCTCGCCCGCGAAGCCATAGCCTTCGGCCATCAGCCGCTGCGGCGCGAGGCCAGGAAGCTGCCGCAGCCCGTGCAGATCCTCGAACGTGGTGGTGAAGCCCTTGAAGCCGCCTCCTTCCAGAAAGGCGCGCATGCCCAATTCGAGCCGCGCGCCATAGAGCAGCGATTCGTTCCGGGCGCCCTTGTTGCGCAGTTCGGGCGCGACCGCGAAAAGCTTCTCATATTCATTCGCGAGCGCCTTGACCTTGGCGTCCGAGACCGCATTCACCTCGGCCACGAGATCGCCAACGCCATAGCCGTTGGTCGCGAATCCGAACTTCATTTCCGTCGCCACCTTGTCGCCCTCGGTGACCGCGACCTGCCGCATGTTGTCGCCGAAACGGCAGAATTTCGCGCCCTGCCAATCGTGCCAGGCGCGCGCCGCGCGCATCCAGGCGCCGACGCGGTCCTGGACCTCCGGGTCGGACCAATGGCCGACGACGACCTTGCGCGCGAGACGCATGCGGGTGTGGATGAAGCCCGCTTCCCGGTCCCCGTGCGCGGACTGGTTGAGGTTCATGAAGTCCATGTCGATCGTGTCCCACGGGAGGTCACGACTGAACTGGGTATGAAGATGGACGAACGGCTTTCGAAGCGCATTCAGTCCGCGCACCCACATTTTCGATGGCGAAAACGTGTGCATCCAAAGGATGAGGCCGGCGCAGTTCGGATCGGAGTTCGCCTCGAGGCAAAGCTTGGTGATTTCGTCCGGAGTCGTCAGCAGGGCTTTGAAAACGGTCTTGAGCGGGAGCTTGCGCGAGTCCGCAAGCGCGCTCGCGATCTCCTGTCCATGCGCTGCGACCTCACGGAGCGGACCGGGACCATATAAATGCTGTGAGCCGCAAACGAACCAGATCTCAGGGTTGGCGAGATTGATCATGGTCGCCTCGTTTCAAGTGCGCTGTGCATATTTGATGTCCAGGAGCCTCTTCATGACCTGGGACAGATTCGCGGATTTGGTCAGCCCCCCGAAACTGTCGTGCAGCTCGCGATAGAGGGCGTAAAGCTGGTCGTAGACCGCCCGGTGCTGTGCGATTGGCTTGAACGATTCCGACTTCAGGGAAGTCATCGCCCCTTCCGCGCTGGCAAAGTCCGGATGCGCGCCGGCCAAGACGGCCGCAGCGATCGCCGAGCCGAGCGCGCAGGTCTGACTGGAGCTCGCAATCCGCATCTCGCAGCCCGTGACGTCGGCATAGATTTGCATGAGCAACGGATTCTTCTCAGCGATTCCGCCCGTGCACACAACCTGGTCCGTAGGCACGCCGTATTGTCGGAGGCGCTCGATGATCGCGCGCGCGCCGAACGCCGTCGCCTCGATCAACGCCCGATAGATGTCTGCACGCGTCGTATAAAGGTCCTGGCCGAGCAGCAAGCCGGTGAGGCGTTGGTCGACGAGAATGGTCCGATTGCCGTTGTTCCAGTCGAGCCCCAAAAGGCCGGCTTGGCCCGGACGCTGCTTCGCCGCCTCTGCAGTCAGTTCAGCATGCAGCGCGGCGTCCCCGCCCAAAACGACCTCGACCCACCATTTGAATATGTCGCCGACGGCCGACTGGCCGGCTTCGATGCCGAAGTAGCCGGGCAAAATGGCGCCCTTCACGATGCCGCAGATACCTGGAATATCGGCGATCGGCTTTTCGGCCGAAACGACCGCGCAGTCGCAGGTTGACGTGCCGATCACCTTGACGAGCGCGCCCTCGCGCACGCCGCAGCCAATCGCGCCGTAGTGAACGTCAAACTCTCCGATCGCGATCGCGATGCCTGGGGCGAGTCCGAGCTTCGTCGCCCATTCGGAGCAGAGCGACCCGGCAGGTTCGGTTGCATCGTAAGCTCTTTGGTAGAGCCGGTCTCGAAGTTCGGCGAGGCGCGGGTCGAGCGCTCCCAGGAATTCCTTGTCCGGAAGGCCGCCCCAATCGTCGGAATAGAGGGCCTTGTGACCGGCTGCGCAGACCCCTCGTTTGACCAATCGCGGGTCGATGACGCCAGCGAGCACGGAGGGGATCCAGTCGGCAAGTTCAACCCAGGAGAACGCAGCGCCGTACGTTTCGGGAGCGATGTTCAGGCAATGCCAGAGCTTGGCCCAAAACCACTCCGAGGAGTAAACTCCGCCGCATTTCGCGATGTACTGGGGCCGAATCTGTGCGCTGAGTTCGGTGATCTTGGCGGCCTCGCGCCAACTGGTATGATCCTTCCACAGCCAGCACTGCGCGTTGAGGTCGCCCTTCCACCTGGCGTTCAACGCCAGCGGGTGGTTCCTGTTGTCAACCGGAATTGGGCTTGACCCGGTCGAGTCGACGCCAATTCCGATGACCTTCGACCGGTCAAAATTCGATTTGCGCCCAGCCTCCGCGAGCGCCCCCTTGATGCTCTCCTCGAGGCCGAACAGATAGTCGCCTGGATGCTGACGCGCCAACAGGCCGCCTTTGGGATCAAGCAGAACGCCCTGCGCGCCCGAAGGGTAATCGACGACCCGACTGCCGTATTCCGCTCCGTCGGAACAGCGCACGACAAGCGCCCGCACCGAGTTGGTTCCAAAATCGACACCTAGGGTGAACATGAGCGCTCTGCGGCTTTATTACGGATAAGCACGGCGGTCAGCGGCGAACGTCCGTGCCGGCGCATTGAATTGGTCAAATAAAACAAGCCCAATCGCGCTACTCTTTGCTCTTCTGATAGACGTCGACGTAGACCGCCGCCAACAGCACGACGCCCTTCACCACCTGTTGCCAGAAGATGCCGATGCCGAGAATCGACATGCCGTTGTTCATCACGCCCATGAAGAAAGCGCCGATGACGACGCCCATGACCTTGCCGACGCCTCCGGACGCGGACACGCCGCCGATGAAACAGGCGGCGATGACGTCGAGCTCGAACGAATTTCCGGCGCTTGGCGTCGCCGAATTGAGGCGGGCTGCGACAATCAGCCCCGCAAGTCCGGCGAGCATGCCCATGTTGACAAAGGTCAGCAAAGTCAGTCGCTCGGTGTGGACGCCCGAAAGCTGCGCCGCCAGCCGGTTGCCGCCCATCGCGTAGATGCGGCGGCCGATCGTCATCCGAGTCGTTGCGAACGTATAGAGCAGGATCAGCGCGCCCATGATGATCAGAACGTTAGGCAAGCCCTTGTTCGAGGCGAGCAGGTAGCTGAAGCCGATAATCAGGATCGCGAAAATCGCAGTCTTGCCGGCAAGCAGCGCGAACGGCTCGGTCTCCATGGCCTGTGCGTTGTCGCGCGTCCATCGCCGGGTGCTGGTGTAAATCAACAAGGCGGCGCCAATGACTCCCACCGCCATCGACAGCCAGTGAAACTGCGGCTCGCCGGCCGGGGCCTTGAGGAAGCCGAAGTCGCTGAAGTCCGGGATGAACCCGGCGCTGATC
>DATCEJ010000500.1:0-4485 GCA_036510135.1 Roseiarcus sp.
CGCCTCCCATCTTCGCCGGCGCCGCGCTGCCGGTCGCTCGGAAACGGGCCACCCACTTCACCGCCGAGTTCGCCGCCACACCATACCGAGCCGCAGCTTGGTTGCGCGACATTCCGCCGTGGTCAACCGCCCCAACCACCCGTTCCCGAAGGTCCAACGAATAAGGTGTGGTCACCCGTCCTGGCCTCCAACCAGCCCGAACGCTTGAATCACACCCCTGCCATTTTGGGAATTTGGTTGATTTGAGTCGGTTGTGATTCACTCGGCGCTCGCTGATTCGATGGAGGTGGCCGATGTGGACGAACGAAAATCGTGCGCGCTATGACCGCAGCAAATTGCGGTATCCGAGCGACCTGACAGATGCCGAGTCGCGGCGAAGACCGCCGAGCTGTCAGGTGGATGCAGCGCCGCCACTTGCGCCAGGCCGATCCCGCCTCCCTCGCTCGCGCGGCTTCGCCCTCCCATCGAGGGGGCGACTGGAACGACGTCCTGCGCGCCTGATCCGAAACGAGAGGAGCGAAGCCATGACCATGCTCGATGCGACCGGCATGTGCGCATCCCGCACGCCCGACGCCGGGCGCCCGGCAAGCCATCCTGCGACGCCAATCTGACAGTCGCGACGGGCGCTAAGGCGGTGATCGGATCGGCTTGGACGCTGATGACCTCGATGCGGCAATCCAAGCTGCGGCAAGCGTTCCTTTAAGCCGACCAGTAGCCTATTGGCTCAAGGCGACCCCGGACCGGCGCGAGGTTATGATTTGCCCGAGACGTGTCGGGGACGCCTGGAGGTTCAAGAGAGACGTTTCTCGTTGTCTATAAGAACGAGTCTGGTCGGCGCGGCGTCGTCCCAGCGCCAGAGCACGAGATTGAGGTCGGTGGACGAGGCTCCCCGGGCGAAGGACGGGACGAGGAGTGCGGCGTGGCCTGCGGCGATGAGGCGTCGCGCAGACTTCTGCGTCTTGGATTATCGATCTGGACGACTTCGAGGGGCCTGGTCGCCACAAGCTTGCCCGGCGTCGGCGTTGTCGCCTTTATGCCTGCGGTGTCCGCGCGGCGCAGGGCCCTCGTTCGCTCCGGAATCGCTAGCACACGGGCGCGAACGGTCCGGCGATCCGGCAACGGAAATCGGCGGCAGCACACTTGGCATGCACTTCGTCAGTCAACCGTTTCAGCGTTGGTCGGTTCGGCGTGAGGTAGACTTCGCGAATGCACTTGGAGATGAGCGCTTCGACCTTGATGAGGCGATAGAGCGTCGCCTGACTCACTCCGAGATCCCAGGCGACATCCTTTACGTCGGCGGTCCGAGGCAATCCCGAATGACGCTCCAGCAAGCCTCGGGTCGCTTCGTGTCTGCGGAACCCTTCACGCCAACGCACGCTGGCATCAGGAGTTTCAATTTCCTCCTCTTCCCCGCGCATGGCGCCTCAAATCGGATCGAATCGATTGAACCAAGATTCTCAGATAAGATGTCCGACAGATGCACGTCCGGCTATTCCCACAATCAGAAATTTATGCTATTATGTTGCAGCTGGAAGGGAATGGAATTCGGTGAAACGCCACCTCTTACGCGTGGATTCCTCGCTAACGGAATGGGGCGTACGCTCGTGGCCTCCCACCCCATATGGGCAATCGGGCAGGCGGATAAAAGTTTCAGCGAATTTCCCCCGTAACCCATTGAAAAGGCTCACTCCGGACGAGAGAATCCAAGGAAATCCAAGCTTTTCCAACCTCACTTTTGAGGGTCAAACGCCGTCAGACACGGCCCCGCCAAGCAAAACCAAATCTGGCCCTACCGCCGCCCGAACAGGCGCTCGATGTCGGTGAGCTTGAGTTCGACATAGGTCGGGCGGCCGTGATTGCATTGGCCGGCGCCCGGCGTCGCCTCCATCTCGCGCAGGAGCGCGTTCATCTCCTCGGGCTTGAGCGGACGGCCTGAGCGCACCGAGTGATGGCAGGCGAAGGTGGCGAGCCGCTGGTCGAGCCGCCGCGCCAGCGTTTGCGCCCCGTCCTCGGCCGCGAGATCGGCGGCCAGATCGCGCACCAGCGCGGCGAGATCGCCTTGCGCGATCGCCGCGGGGGCTTCGCGCACCATCATGGCGCCGGGGCCGAAGCCCTCGACGACGAGGCCAAGCGCCGCCAGTTCCTCCGAATGCGCATCGAGCAACGCCGCCGCGCCGGGATCGAGATCGACGATCAGCGGCGTCAACAGGATTTGCCGCTCGATCGCGCCCTGCTCGCGCTGAAGCTTCAGCCGCTCATAGACGATGCGCTCATGCGCCGCGTGCTGGTCGACAATCACGACCCCGTCTCTCGTCTGGGCGATGATGTAATTCTCGTGCAGCTGCGCCCGCGCGGCGCCAAGCGGCGCGGCGAGGTCGCGCTCGCTGGCAGGAGCCGCCGGCGCCGGCGCGGACGGCGCGACTTCCGCGAAGCTTGCCTGCGCGGGCTCGGCGAAACGGGGGGCAGCGGGCGAGCCGCGCCAGTCCCAGCGGGGAGAATAGGACGCGCCGCGATATTGGTTCGGCGGGCGCATGGCGAGGATCGTCGCCGTGCCGCCGGTGGTCGAGGCGCGATGCAAAGCTTGGTTCAAATGCTGCCTGATGGCGCCGACGATAAGAGCGCGGACGGCGGCCGCGTCGCGAAAGCGCACTTCGGCTTTCGCAGGGTGGACATTGACGTCGACCTCGCTCGACTCGCACTCGACGAAGAGCGCCGCGACCGCATGCCGGTCGGGGGGCAGGAAGTCGAGATAGGCGCCCCTGAGCGCGCCGGCGAGCGTCTTGTCGCGCACCGCGCGCCCGTTGACGAACAGGAACTGCTGCGAGGCGTTCGGCCGGCTATAGGTCGGCAAGCCAAGCCGGCCGGAAAGGCTTAGCCCCTCGCGCTGCGCATCGAGCCTGACCGAATTGCCCGCGAACTCGTCGCCCAATGCCTGGCGCAGCCGCTCGGCGAAGCCCGCTTCGCCCGCGCCCGCCGCCGGCCAGTCGAAGCTCGAGCCGAGGTCGGTCGCGAACGAGAAGCGGGCATGCGGAGCGGCCATCGCCAGCCGCTTGACCGCATCCGCCGCGGCCAGCGCCTCCGCCCGGTCAGACTTGAGGAACTTGAGCCGCGCCGGGGTGGCGGCGAACAGGTCGCGCGCCTCGACCCGCGCGCCGTTAGCGCACGCGCAAGGTTCGATCGCACTTTTCGCTCCGTCTTCGACGATGAGCTTGAGGCCCACCGGCGCGCCCACGCCCCGAGTGCGGATTTCGAGCCGCGACACCGAGGCGATCGAGGGCAGCGCCTCGCCGCGGAAGCCGAAGGTCGCGATCCCCATGAGATCGCCGTGGGGCAGTTTCGAGGTCGCGTGCCGCTCGACGCTGAGCGCGAGATCGGCCTCGTCCAGCCCATGCCCGTCATCGACGACCCGGATGAGCCGCCGCCCGCCGGCCTCGATCGTGACTTCGATCGATTTCGCTCCGGCGTCGAGCGCGTTCTCGACCAGTTCCTTGATCGCCGCCGCCGGCCGCTCGATCACCTCGCCCGCGGCGATGCGGTCGATGGTCAAAGGATCGAGACGGCGAATCGGCATGGGGGTGTGGGAACCTCAAGAGCAGTATCGCACTCATCGCCGGACGGAGAAAGCGGGAGGTTCCGGCTCAGTTACGACGCCGCTAATTGAGGTCTTGAAGGGGGGCGACCCTCATTCGGCGCTTCGCGCCACCTTTCTCCCGGAGGGAGAAGGGAAGGCTAGAACCCCTCCGGCCGTCCGACCACGGTCGTATGCAGCGAGCCGTCGCCGAACGCGCGATGCGCCGCACGCTTCACGCTCGCCATCGTGACCCCGGCGATCTCGCGGTTGCGCTCGACCAGCCACTCGGGCGCGCGGCGCTCGAGCTGGATATGGACGAGCTGCGAGGCGATCTTGGCCGAGGTGTCGAAGCGCAGCGGGTAGGAGCCGATGAGATAGGTCTTGCCTTTCTCCAGTTCCTCCGCATTGAGCCCGTTCAGCGCCACGTCGCGGATCTCAGCCGAGGCGACGTCGAAGGATTCGCGCGCCCGCTCGTTCTTGGTCGTCGTGCCGCCGTAGAAATAGGCGCCTTGCTCGAGGGCATAGAAGGTGCCGAACACGGTATAGGCGAGGCCGCGCTTCTCGCGCACCTCGCGGAACAGGCGCGAAGTCATCGAGCCCGAACCGCCCAGCACGTGGGCGGCGACGACGCTCGGGATGAAATCCGGGTCGTCGCGCTTGAGCGCCGGCCGGCCGAAGCGGATCGTCGATTGCGGCACGTCGAGATCGATCCAGTCGATCGCGCCAAGGCCCGCGAACGCGGCGCCAGGAATAGGCGTGAGATCGCCCTTGGCCGGCAGATCGGCGAACGCCTTGTCGACGAGCGCCGCCGCCTCCTTTTCTTCGATCGCGCCGACAACCGCGATCAACAATTGATCGCGCGCAATCCCTTGGCTGGCGGACTTGACGAGATCGCCCCGTTCGATGCGTGCAAG
>DATCEJ010000501.1:0-2608 GCA_036510135.1 Roseiarcus sp.
CTTCGGCTAGACGGCAGGAGCCTGGACGCCAAGCGCACCGGCGATCTGAGCGACCGTCGCCTTTTCCGCCTCACTCACCTGGGTCCCGCCGAAGCCGAGGAATCCACCTTCCGGCGCGGCTTCGGCAACCGACTTGGCCACTCCCGCAAGCCAGGTCTTGAACGGCATGGCGTCCGGACCGCCTTTGGCGTCAAGCACGGCGGAGGCGGCCTTCAAGGCGTCGAGAGCTTTTGCAACGATTTCCGCCGGGGTTTTAGCGCCGGTAATCGCGGTCTTCACGCCGTCCTGGGCGAGGCCGCGCCCTTCTGAGGTCTCAAACTCGCTTCCGACCGCCTTGACGAGCGCATCCGTGCTCGGATCGGTCTTCGCCTGAATGAGCGCCCGCGCGCTTGCCATGCTCTCCCTCATCATTCCGATGAGGCCACTCGGCTCGGCAGCGGATATCGCCACGCCTGCGATGAGCGGGCTTTGCAGCAGGAGCTTCCATTCATCCGGAGTAAAATCAGCTTTGGTCGCCATCTGCGCCTCCTTGTTTTGCCAGCGAAATGAGAATGTCCGACGAGCGTGACCGTTTTGCGTCGCGTGTGCCTTGGGGGCGCACGGTCCGGCCGCCCCTTCCCAGCCCGCGCGTTTAGTCCTATATACCACGCGCCTCCCGCGAGGGGGGCTACGGCGATAAATTGGCATCGAAATAAGTCTTTCGGACCCGGGGGCGGTACCCGGCGCCTCCACCCAAGCCCGCTCTGCACGCGGGTTTCGGCGGGGGCGAAATAGGTTCGACGGGGGACCCAAAGGGTGATCTTTCGCTCGGCATGATACCACCGTTATCGGGTCAAACCTATAGTTGCGAATGACAACTATGCTCCGGTGGCCCTCGCTGCGTAATGCAGCGCTGGTACTGGGAATCAAGTCCTAGGGGTTTGCACTTCTAGGCGGGGTCCGGAGGCGCCTGGCAACAGAAGCCTCCACTTTCCTTATCCCCACTCGTCGCCCAGCCACAGGCGATCCCTTCGCCGTAACGATGTACGCGGCCATCACAGCATTGCGACCCAGCGCCACGCGCGTCGCACTGACACGTTGCGTCGTTGACGGCCGGCATTGAGGGCAGCAATTGTCGAGGCATGCGAACGCCCGGCCTCACGCTCGGGGTTCTGACTGGAAAGCATGCGATGAGCTACAAGGCCATCTACGCCTACCCCTGGGATGTCGCCGAGATCGGCGTGAGCGCGACGATCGACCGGTTCCTTGCCCTTGGTCTCGACACGGTGACGATCACCGGCAGCTACCATGCGGGCAAGTTCCTGAGGCCCCATGGCAGAAGCGGAAAAGTCTATTTTCCCGAGGACGGGACGATCTATTTCAAGCCGGACCTGAGCCGCTATGGCGCGATCAAGCCGGTCGAGAACGCAATGCTCTCGTCCGGCCAGGACATCGTGCGCGAGCTTAGTCGTCAAAACCGCATGGCGACCAACGTCTGGCTCGTGCTGCTGCACAATACGCGGGTCGGCTTGCAGCATCCGGATTCCGTCGTCGCCAACGCCTTCGGCGATCGTTACGTCTACAATCTCTGCCCCTCGGCGCCGGAAGCGCGCGCTTACGCAATCGGCCTTGCCCGCGACGTCACCGAATCCTATCCCGTGAGCGGCGTGTCGTTGGAGACCCCGGGCTTTCTCCCTTACGCGCATGGCTACCATCATGAGTTCGCGCTCAATCGGCCCAATCGCTGGCTCGACAGTCAGCTTGGCCTTTGCTTCTGCGCGCACTGCAGGGCGGGCGCGAAGAGCGCCGGGATTCGCGTCGAGGCGCTGAAGCGGCAGGTGGCCGCCGACATCGAGGCCTATCTCGCGAGCGACGTCGATTTGCCGAGCGACATGGCGGAAGCTTTCTGGCTGGCGGACGTGCGCAGCGACGGCGACCTCAGAGCTTTTCTCGATTGGCGATGCTCGGTCGTGACCTCGCTCGTGCGCGAAATTCGCGACGCGGTGCGCAAAGATGCAACGGTTGCGGTCATTCCTTCGGTCGCCCGCCCGACAGGGGGCGCGTGGTATGAAGGAAGCGATCTCATGGGCCTCGCGGAAGCCGCGGGAATCATCGAAGCCTGCTTCTACGAGCCTGGGGCCGAGCGGATCAAAGCGGACCTCTTCGACGTAAAGCGTCGCCTGCGCGGAAAGGGCCGTCTGCGCGGCATTCTCCGCCCCGCTTTCCCTGATCTCGAATCCAAAGGCGACTTCCTCGCGGCGATGCGCGCGCTCGTCGACGGCGGCGTCAGCGAGGTCGCGTTCTACAATTGGGGGCATGTGAGAGACGCGAACCTCGACTGGATCGCGGAGGGACTTGCTGCACTCACGAGCGCGTGATCCGAACTATTGTTTTTGACGCAGGCCGATCGATCCGATACGCCGCAAAGATCAACCCGAGCGAGAGTATCCGGCATGTCCTTTGATCTGGTCCTGCGCGGCGGGCGCGTCATCGATCCGTCCCAGGGAATCGATTCCGTCATGGATGTCGGTTTCCGCGATGGTCGCGTGGCTGAGCTTGCAGCGGGCCTTGATGGCAAAGCGGTTCGCGACGTCGGGGGGCGCATCGTCACGCCGGGACTGATCGACCT
>DATCEJ010000502.1:0-18432 GCA_036510135.1 Roseiarcus sp.
CGGCTGATGCTCACGCCTTCGCGCGCTTCGACTTCGGCGCGCAGACGGGCAATCGTCCAGTTCCGCCGGTCGGCCACCGGCTGGTCGAGCAACGGCGTGACGACCCGCAGCGCTGTTTCGCTCTTCACCGGCGGCGGTCCACGCGCGATGCTCGCCTTCAACGCCGCGACGCCGCCTTTGCCGAAATCGCTGCGCCACAGCCGAACCGTGTCCTCCCGCACCCCGAACGCCTCGGCGATCCGCGCACTGGTCCAGCCCGAAAGGGTCAGCAGAATCGCACGCGCCCGGTCGGCCTCCCCGCGCTCGCGCGATCCCGCAACAGCCATCAACGCCGCGCGTTGTTCCCCGCTCGCCGCAACCGGAGATTTGCCACCCATGCCCCACCCACCCGAATCAATGCTGACAGCGAATTGCAATACCCCCGCGTTGGTCAACCAATCGGAACCTGCTTAGCGCGCCAACGGCGCCGCAGCCCCCACAGCGCCGACCAAATCCTGTGCAGCGCCGATGCTGGCGGATGGCCCACCGTCGTTGACGGCGCGCGAGCAGGATCCACGCAATGTTAACGAGAACTTGCCAACTTGATCCAAGTCCGGATCAACAGGCTTATCCACGTTGGAAACCGACCTCTATCCATCCATAAAGCGCTACCTCGAGAAGCTCGGCCTGGAGGTCAAGGGCGAGGTGTGCGGATGCGATCTCGTCGCCCTTTCCGAAGGCTCGCCCGAACTGGTCGTGATCGGCGAGATGAAGCAGAGCTTCACCCTCGAATTGGTGCTTCAGGCCGTTGATCGCACGTGCGCCTGCGACGAGATCTGGCTCGCCGTCGCCGCCTCCAAGCGGGGACGCGGGCGGGAGAACGACGCCCGGGTGAAAAAGCTTTGTCGATTCCTCGGCTTCGGCCTTCTCACAGTCACCACCGAGGGCCGGGTCGACGTGGTGGCGGCGCCAGCGCCATGGAAGCCGAGGAGCGACCCGAAACGGCGTTCACGCATTGTCGAGGAACATCGTCGCCGGAAGGGGGACCCCGTCGTGGGAGGTTCGACACGGGTGCCTCAAATGACCGCCTATCGCCAGCAGGCGCTCGTTGTGGCCAACGCGCTTGCCAGCACGCCGAGCCGTCCGCGGGACCTTCGGATGCTGGCTCCAGACGCCGCCAAAATCGTTCAGGGCAACGTCTATGGTTGGTTCGAGCGGATCGAGCGTGGACTTTACGGGCTAACCTCGTCTGGTCGCGTCGCCCTCGTCACATGGCCAATCATGTTTCCTCCGGGGCGAGCGCCTAGGTCCTGAGGCCCCACCGCTGAAAAGACGAATTGCCTGCTTTTATGAAACTGAGTCGATGACTTATTGCGCCGACCGGCACAGTGCCCGAGCCGATGGCCGGCTCGACGATTGTGTCCGTGGACATGGCAGGTTGATGGTTAGCTGTCATTGACCGCCTCGCCCACATAAACGAGGCTTCCTCGTTGTCCTGCTTCTCGACGGAGGAATCGCGAACTCTTAATCCCGCATCGACCAGATACCTCAGCGTTTCTCCTTCGCCGCTGTGACCAAAGAACATTGTGGTTCCAAGCCATTTGCAGGTCCACTCGCCCGCTGCGCCTGATCCAAAGCTTGCGACGAACATCCCGCCCCGCTTCAGCCAAGACGCGATTTTCGCGATCAACTGACCCTGCTGAGTCCGCGGGATATGCGTGATTGAATAGAAGGCTCCAACAGCATGGAACGAACCAACTTCGAACGCTACTTCGCACATATCCGCTTCGAGAAACGTCGCATTAGGGACATTTCGTCGAGCCCTCGCCACCTGTTGTGCCGACCCATCAACGCCGACGACGGCGTTCCGAGTGCAGCAAGATCACGCGCAACTGGGATGCCTGCACCACAACCGAGATCGAGAATCCGACCGCTGCCGGCTGGCAAGCCGCCAATTAGGCGAGCCACCCATTTCTGACGGACCGTCGAAACGCCGAACCGTTCGAGATAGACGTTTGCGACTTCGTTGTAGCCCGAGACGACAATGCCTTTCGGATCGGTGGGCATACCGGCGATATATCCAGACCGGCGGGCGATCGTCGAGTTGAAAACCACAATGGGTACACTTCACCCGTTCGCTATGTCCTCCAGGATGACTGCTATTTGCGCATTCCGGCCGAAGACTGGAGCCGAGGCGGCAGGCAGCGACTCAACCCAAATCAAATGTTTGCGCAGGGGAGCGATGCTGCTGCCAACTGCGAGCTAAATTGAACACAATTGACTCTACATTACGATGAAAAAATCGCCTCCGTCTGACTCTAAGGATTGGGAGGGGAGGCCGGACAAATTCCAATTCTTCTTACCAAATCCCGGCGCGGGTGATTGATGCGAGTCGACGGAGAGCGGCCTATCTGATGCGAGGAGGCGCGGTAGCTTGGAACGGGCAGCCAAAAGCGGCATTTTGGACAAGTCGCTCCGAGTGGCCGTGACTGGGATTCAAGTTTTGCGATCCGCTGCTAAAGCGTAATCGTTGGAGGAAGGCAATCGGTGTTCTCGGTGCGATTAGCGGACACCGATGCGAAATAGGCGCCATAATAAAACCTCTGCAATTTCGGGCGCAGGCCCTCTGGGTGCGGTCATTGGACCCGAGGCGTGCGGCGATTCCGGGCGCTCCAAAAAGATTGACGGCTGTGACGAATCACCATTTACCAACGGCAGCGACACGGCAAAGATACGCCGCTACGGCCTCGTATTCGCCACTTTCAGTACTTCGGACGGCGGCGACCGCCGGTTCTCCAGGCGGGGCATTTGGCGCTCACGACAGCTTGCGTGAACGCTCTATCGAATGCACCCTTTGATAGGTGGGGAAACCGCTTCCGAAAATCGAACTTCCGTTTTGGATCGTTGGGCGCCGACTTCATTATTTCGATCAGCGCCAGCTGACAGGCTTCCTCAGTTTCGTTTTTTACCCGGGCTCGTTTTACCGGAGATCGCGAAACCCTGTCAATTAGCGTGAAATATCGGGTCTGCTCGGATTCGTGGTATTCTGGTGACAACCCGCTACCAGGAACGCGAGCGCTGATGATCCGCACGATTGCGAACGTTGTGCCTAGCCGCGCCGTCGATACGCGCTTGCTCGGATCGCTGACCGGCAACCGCGCGACAACCCGCTCGAATTATCCCGCGAACTTTAAATATGTCGACTTGCGCGGCGCGAATCTCGCGCTCGTCGAT
This sequence comes from Roseiarcus sp., assembly GCA_036510135.1. Taxonomy (GTDB): domain Bacteria; phylum Pseudomonadota; class Alphaproteobacteria; order Rhizobiales; family Beijerinckiaceae; genus Roseiarcus. The sequence continues at coordinate 3,214 of DATCEJ010000502.1, forward strand.
CGCATGCTCGCCGAAGAGCGGGATGGCTATGCCTTCCTCGAAGCAGGCGGTTTCAGCGAGGCTGCGGTTGATGAGATCGATCGGCGTCAACTCGAAGGATCGTCGTTGCCGATGCTCGACTTCGGAGTCGGCGCCGCGGTCGCCATGATCTCGGCGCTCGGCTGCGTGCCGGTGACGAGTTGCCGCGGCCCAACGTTGGGTCGCCGGCCACATGGGCAGCCGGCGCCGATGATCGTCTTCTATGCACGAAAGCGGCATGTCGTGCGACTGATCGACGCCGTCATTGAGGCGGACTGCCACATCGTCAATAACGGCGCCAAGCTCGAACTCTATGCGGACGACCTGCGCAAGCTGCATCGATTTGCGATCGTGTTGCGCAGACTGCTGGCCCGAGATGGCGACGAAGACGCGGGAACGCGCTCCCGTCACGCATAGCGGCGCCAGATTTTCGATCGTTGGCCATGACGCGAATTGGGGGCGATTGTGTGAAAGCCGCGTCAAACGCAAGGCTGGCGACAATGTTTGGCGGCCTAGCGTATTTCTATCGTTCCACAAATGATAGCGTTCTCATCGATGGCGGGCAGATTGTCCGCCGATGTCTTTCGCCGAAGGATCATCAATCAAGCATGTTCGTCCCCCCGCAAGTGATCGCGACCCGGGTTTTCGCCGAAGTGCCGAGCTCGCTGCGCCGACAGAAGAAGACGGACTGGACGGAGACCAACCGACACGGGCTCGCGACGCCGAGCTTTCTCGAGGGTCCATCGTTCGACCGCGCCGACAACCTTTATCTCGTCGACATTCCCCACGGTCGCGTCTTCCGGGTGTCACCGGCCGGAAAGTTCGATGTGATCACCGAATATGACGGCGAGCCAAACGGGCTGAAGATCCACCAGGACGGCCGGATTTTCATTGCCGACTACAAGAATGGCCTGATGCTGCTTGATGCGGCGACCGGCGCGGTGACGCCTGTCCTCGAGCGCCGCCGCTCCGAACGCTTCAAAGGCCTCAACGATCTCTTCTTCGGCGTCAACGGCGACCTCTATTTTACAGACCAGGGTGAAACCGGATTGCACGACCCGACGGGCCGTGTCTACCGCCTAACTCCTGAAGGCAGGCTCGATTGCCTCGTTGGCTCCGTCCCGAGCCCGAACGGGCTCGTCATGGATCTGCACGAGAAGGCGCTATTCGTCGCCGCGACGCGCGGCAATTGCGTCTGGCGTCTACCCAATCCGTGGGAGACAAACAGCGCCAAGGTCGGCGTCTTCGTGCAATTGTCGGGAGGGCCGGGTGGCCCTGACGGTCTGGCGCTTGACGCCGAGGGGAATCTCGCGGTCGCGCATTACGGTCTCGGCTGCGTGTGGGTGTTCTCGCCGCACGGCGAGCCTCTCTATCGCGTCAATTCCTGCCGCGGACGGTTGACGACCAACGTTGCATACGGCGGGCCTGACCGGCGAACCATGTTCATCACGGAATCTGATTCAGGCTGCGTGCTGCAGGCGGATATGCCGGTCGGCGGGAAGCTGATGTATTCCCACCAATCCTAGACTGGATTGGCGCCTGCTCGAAGACCGCGGCGGCGCGGCGAGGCCGCCGCCGCATCTTCGGGAGCTCAGTCTTCCGGCATCTCCATGTCGATGGCGCTTGCCTCGAAGCCTCCGCCGTCGACACGCACCATGTGACCATACATGAACGAAGCCGCGTCCGAGCAGAGGAAGAGCACGACCTTTGCCTGTTCGTCGGGATGACAGAGGCGTTTTGCCGGCACGAAGCGGGTGATGATCCGTTTCGCTTCATCAAGACCACCAAACATTTCGCTCAAGAGATGCGTCATCACGGGCCCCGGAGCCAGCGAGTTCACGCGGATGCCTTTGCGTGCGACTTCGAAGGCGACAGACCGCGTCAGCGCCGCGAGGCCCGACTTGGTCGCGCAGTAGACCGCGGTTCCCGGGAAGGCGAGGTCACTGAACAAGGAAGCCGTATTGACAATTGCGCCGCCGCCGTACTCAAGCATGTGCGGAATCTGCGCCCGCATCCCGTAGAAGACGCCTTTCAGGTTCACGTCGAGGAGCATGTTGTACTCCTTGTCGGTAAACTCCTGCATTGGCTTGTTCGGCCCCGAGACGCCGGCGTTGTTGAATGCGCAGTGGATGCGGCCAAACGCCTTTATCGCCTTGTCCATCACCATGCGGATATCGGCGTCTTTGGTGACGTCAGCCTCGATGAATTCGACGTTCTTGTTGCCGTCCGCCCCGATCTCCTCCACGAGCGACTTGCCGTGATCCTGACCGAGCCCCGAAACCAACACTTTGGCTCCAGCCTTGGCGAAATCCTTGGCCGTTGAGCGGCCGATGCCTGTGGTGCCGCCGTAGATCAGCACGTTCTTGCCCGTGAAGTCGAAACTGATCTTCCCGACATAGTCGTCCGCTTTTGTCATTCGCTTACCTTTGCTCCTCTTCAACTCGGGGGGTAGGGCAATTCACTTGACGATCAGATTGGCGATACGGTCCTGGCTGACGAGCACGGCTCCAATTACGACGAACCCCTTGATGACGAGCTGCCAGTAGGGACCGACGCCGACCAGATTCAGGCCGTTGCTGAGCACCGTGATGATCGCGACGCCAATGAACGTGCGCTGCACGCCGCCAGCGCCGCCGGCGAGCGAGGTTCCTCCCACGACGATTGCGCCAAGCGTGTTGAGCAGCAGGTCACCGCCAAGACTGGGTCCGACCGCGCCGAGCCGGGACATCGCGAAGATACCGGCAAGTCCGGCAGTCAGGCCCGACACGGTAAAGCCATAGATCTTGTAACGGTCCACGGGAATTCCGGCCGTGCGCGCGACCTGCTCGCCGCCGCCAATGAGCATGACGAAGCGGCCGAAACGAGTGCGCGCGCCGACAAATATGGAGATCAGCCATAAGAGCAGCGCCCACAGGGCGATATTCGGCAGGTGCGGAATCGTCTGGCGCAGCGAAAGCACGTCGAAGAAAGGCGAGTCGAACATGATCGTCGCGCCCGCGAGGATGCTGAGCGCTATTCCTGTGAAGACCGATAGACTGCCGAGGGTGACAACAAAGCTCGGAATTCGGCCGAAGACGATGATCGCGCCGTTGAAGGCGCCGAGCGCGGCCCCGAGGAAGGCGCCAAAAGGAATGGTCAGCGGGCCGAGATCAGCACCCTGGAACAGCTTCAGGCCAGCGACGGTCGTCGTGCCGACGAGCAGCACGACGGCGCCGACCGAGAGGTCGATGCTCCCCATCAGGATGACAAACGTCGCTCCGAGCGAAGCGATCAGCAGCGTCGCCGCTTCGCCGGTCGTCGCGGCGAAATTGCGCCAGGTGAAGAACGCAGGCGAGGCGAAGGAAAAAATCGCCACCAGCGCGACGAATACTCCGACCGGCAGCCAGGTGCCCCGGTCCGCCACACCGGCAATCCGGTGCAAGAGACCAGACCTCGTCGGGTTAATCATGATCTGGTCGTTTCCGTTCATGCGGCGCGAGTGCTCGGAAGCATATGAGGGATGAGATCGTGTTCGGTCGGCTTGCCGGCTGGCGGCGCGGGGATCTCCGCGACTACTGCGCCGCGCTGCATGATGAGGATGCGGTTTGCGAGTCCGATCAACTCCGCAAGCTCATCAGTGATGAGGATGACCCCTACGCCTTGGGCGGTCAGTTTCCGAATGTGCTGATATATCTCTTCTTTCGCTCCGGCGTCGACGCCACGGGTCGGATTGTCCAGCACCAGCATGCGCAAGTCCCGTTGCAGCCAACGGGCAAGCACGACCTTTTGCTGGTTGCCGCCCGAAAGGTTTCGCATTGGAATGGCCGGCGAGCCCGAGCGGATGCCGAACTGCTGGACTGCGTCGCGGGCCGCGCTCTTTTCAAGATCGGTTCGCCATATCCCGTAGGGCGAATATTTATCGGCGCTCGGCAGGGATAGATTCATCGCCAGGCTGAAACCCGGGACGATTCCCTCGACCAGTCGCTCGGCGGGCACATAGCCAAGCCCCTCGCGCACCAGTCTGCGAATGCTAGGTCGCTGAGGCGCGCCGCTGGCGAGCGTAACCGTGCCGGACTTAGCCGGCCGCACGCCGGCGACCGCCTTGCCCAGCGCCGCCTTGCCCGAGTCCAGAAGACCGCCGATTCCGAGCACTTCGCCGGCGCGCACCTCAAACGATATGCCCGAAAATTCAGTACTGGACAGCTCGCGAACCCGATACGTCACAGGCTCGCCGCTAACGTCGCGCTGCTCATCGGTGTGATAGTAGTCTTCGGCGCGTTCGCGGCCGACCATGAGTCCATGCAGGGTCTTTTCGTCAGCCTCCACCGGTGTCAGCAAGCCGGAGATGCGACCATCCTTCATCACTACGATCGAATCACAGATCGCGCGCACCTCTGTCAGGCGATGAGAGACAAAGACGAACGAGGCGTGGCGCTTCATCCGCGCCAGCAGGTCGAGGAACGCGGTCTCGTCCTGCTGGTCGAGCGCGGAGGTTGGCTCATCGAGCAGGACGAGCGGATCCTCGATGCCCATCAGGTGCTTCGGCGCGAGGCACGCGCGCGCGATCTCGATCGCCTGCCGGCGGGAAAAGTCGTATGCGCCGGCGTTGCGGCGCACGTCGACGTCGAGGCCGGCCTCTTCGACAATGGCCTCCGCGACGCGGATCATCGCGCCTCTGTCAACGAACTGGCCAAAGCGCGTGAAGCGGCGTTCCTGCGACAGAGCCATGTTCTCGTAGACGGGGACGTTAAGGATCAGCGACTGTTCCTGAAAGACGCGGCTGACACCTAGTGAGAAAGCCTCGCCATAGGAGCGAGGCGCGTAAGGCCTGCCGCGATAGAGCATCGCGCCACCGTCCGGGCGCGCGAGCCCGGTGAGGATGTTGAAGAGTGTCGTCTTCCCCGCGCCGTTCTCGCCGACCAGGCCGACGATCGACCTGGTCGGCACGTTAAGACTAACGTCGTGCAGAATCCGGATGGGCCCATAGCTCTTGGCTAGTCGGGAGACCGCAAGGAGTTCGGAACCGGGATTTGCTTCCGACGCCATGGGCGTCATGCTTTCTTGTTGGGCGACGGACCGAACATGTCGATCTTGTAATGAGCCTTGTACTCGGCCGCGACCTTTTCCATCTCGCCGCTTTTCTTCGCCTCAAGATATTCCTTCGGATACTGATAGTTATCTGGCTTCTTGATCCCGCCCCACTCGGCGTCCATGTCTAGCGGCGTGATCAGATCCTGCGGGTCCCAGTCGTCGGGATGCAGGACTTTCGACATGAGTTTGTAATTGAAGGGCGCTACGTCTCCATTGTCGACGTAGCGCTCCAGATACTGATCGACGTTCGCCTTCGTCATGATGCGCGAACCCCAGAGCATCATTCGCTCGGCGGCGCGCGGCTTCCAGCCGTGCATCACGTCGTAGACGCGGGTCGTCATCATGGCGCCCATGAATTGCGGCACGTTGGCCGCAGTGCAAAGCAGATAGCCGGCCTTGATCGCTTGCGCGGCTTCCGGATTGCCGTCGCCCGCCGACGCGATCAGGACATCCTCGCCCGGTTGCAGGCCGAGGCTCTTCAACACCGCGATTGCCCCCTGCGCTTCTTCGTCGTTGGCGGCGTAGATGCCGACAGCGTCGGGGTGGCGCGTCATGAGAGCCTGCGCCGCCTTGTGGCCGTCCTCCATGTTGAAATTGCCGGGCAGCGCGTCGGCGAAGGAAAAGTCGGGGAAATTCTTGATGGCCGCCTCGCGGCCCTGTATCCGCACGACGTCGATCGAGAAGCCCGGGATGCCGTCGAGCGCGATGATCTTGCCCCCCTTCTTTCCCTTCTTCTGCAACTCGGTCAGGAGCATCGTCGTGATCTCCTTCGCCGCATGGAAGTCGTCGGGACAGGAGTAGTAGGTAAAGTACTCGCCGGCGTCGAAAGGCGTGTACCATGGCAAGGTCGCCCAGACGTTGCCCATCCAAATCTTATTCTTCTGACATTCCTCGGCGATGCGCTTGACGTTGCTGGCGTCGGGCGGGTTGAGGATGATGCCTCCGAGGTCGCCGGCGACCTGTAACTGCTGGAACTGGTCGTATTCCTTATTGCTGTTGAACTCAGCGTCGAGCGACGTGCTCTTTGCGCCGAGCGCGGCGGCAGTGTCCTGCACCGATTTGGAGACCGTGCGGCAGTACTGCAGCGTCGCGGAGAAGTAGAGATAGGCGATCTTGCCGTTTTCGGCCGCATAAGCCGTGGCCGGCGCGCCGATCCGTTCCGCAGCGAGCCCGGCGGCCAGACCGCCTGCGACGAGCCTGCCGAAATCTCGCCGCGACACTCCGGTGGCGTCGAGCCGGTCAAGGTGATGGTCGATGAACCGTTTGTCTTCGAGATCGACGCCCTGCAACGGCCGCCTAAATGGTGGAACCTTGACTACCATAACATCCTCCCTTTGAGCGAAGCGGGCACAGGCTTTTGACGCCGTCGCCGATTATCCAATAGGTCTTTTTTGTACACGCTGATACTGCCCGTGCTGTGGGCACAGGTTATGACAGTTATGACAGCGCTGTTAGAACAGCTAGGCCCTTGTCGGATACCGCTGTCAACGTTCATTCTGGTGCGGTCAAGGTAACGGCGATGCGGCTGAGCGCGGTGCTCGACGGTGTTCGGAAGCGGCGATCTACGCATTTAAGCGTGCGCCACTTCGTGATGCAGTCCTTCCGTCACTATTTGTCAGCCTACCGGAAGACATACACTCCTCACAAAACTGCTTGTGAGCCTGGGAGGGCGGTGTCAGAGCAAATTCTCGGGCTGCTCTCGGCTTCGAAGATCGCCCCCGGGTCAAGCCCTGGGTCAAGCCCGGGGAATCGCGGCTGTCATGCAGACCCGATCCCGCAAGGTTGAGATGCCCAGTGGCCTGAGTTTGCCGTTGGCCTTCGGTATGTACACGCGTCTGATAGGGTTAAAAGCGGTAGCCGGGTTCTGCCTTCGCTTTCGCGTGCAACGCCGTCTGCAGTTTCGGAACGCTGTTCGGAGTTGATTGGTTTCCCAATCTCCAGGTCCCTCACTACGTCTTGCGTCTGTCTTGAACTGAGGCCCCTTCCCTCCCCCGGCGTTACCCGCTTCAGCGGTACTACAAGCCTCTCCGCCACCGCATGAGCGCCCGGCCTGTCCCTCGCGGGCGTCCGGTTGATCATCCTCGATCGCCATCAGCATGCAGGCGACCCCGCCCTTCATGTCGACCGTCCCACGACCTCGCACGAAGCCTTCGGAGACGATAGGCGCAAACGGATCGCTCATCCAGTGCTCGGGCGCGCCCGGCGGCACGACGTCGATGTGGCCCGTCAACATGATGGAACGGCCATTCCCCTTGCCCTTTAGGACGCCGGCCCGATTGGGACGGCCCTCGAAGGTGCGGCCTTTGTTCGCGCCGGGGCGGCCTTCATATTTGGCATAGAGCGCAGGCCCGTCGGGGTCCCACAGATCGGTCGTGAAGTCCAGCGCTTCAAGGCGCTTCTGCAAGTAAAGCTGACAGTCGCGCTCACCCTGGCCCGCCTCGCGCGGATCGGATTTCACGATGGAAGGAAAGCGCACGATGTCACAGAGCGTCTCGACAATTCGGTCCGCGCGTTGCTCGACGGCCTTTGCGATCGTCTCTTCTAACAGGCTCATGACGTTCTCCGGATAAGGGCGAGATTGTCGATAAGGAGGACGATCAGCAGGATCGTCCCGACGATGCCCACCTGCCAGACGGTGTTGACATTAAGCTGCAAGAGCCCGGTCTGTAGCGTGACGAGAAGCAACACCGCGGCCAAGACGCCAAAGACGCCTCCCCTGCCGCCGAAAATTCCGATGCCGCCGAGCATGGCCGCCGTTAATGACGTCAGTTCGAGGTTCTGTCCGATATTGGGCCGTCCCCCGCCGAGCCACGCTAGGCTGACGAGCGCGGCGCAGCCGGCGAGCGCGCCACTCGCGCCATAAGCCGCGAGCCGCACACGATCCACCGGAATTCCAACGAGGCGCGCGGACCGCTCGTTGAAACCCATGCCATAGATCCATCGACCCCATGACGTCGTGTGGAGCAGGGCGCCGGCCATAACGAACACAGGCAGCGCGAGCGTCAGGAACGGCAGGGGCAGGCCCCCGACCGCGCCCCGTCCCCACGGAAGTAGGTACGTGGGAACGCCGGCTTGCGCGGCCCCGCCCGTTAGCGCCACGGCCGCCCCGGAATAGACGTAAAACGTCCCGAGCGTGGCGATCAGCGGCAGAAGCCGCAGACGGGTCACGAGAAACCCGTTCAGGAGACCGAGAGCCAAGCCGATGGCCAGACACAAGGCAGGAAGCAACACGCCCGGGAGCCCGGCCTTCACGAGCAGCATGGCGAGAACGACAGCGAGCGAGACCATGCCGCCGACCGAGATGTCGATACCCGCTCCTCCGCATACGATCACGAGCGCCTGCCCGAGCGCAACAAGCGCCAAAATGGTCGAGAACTGCAGCACAGCCGTCACGGTCGACAAGGCTATCGCCCCAGGCTTCAGAACCGCGAGGCCTGTGACGACGACAACCCACAGGAGGCCGAGAATCGCGAGGATCGGCGAGACGCGAGGCGTCATCGCACGGCTCCCCGCTGCGCCACGCCGACCACCGACTGACGAAGCCGCTCGAGCGGCAGCCGCCCCCACAAGGCCTCGGCGCCGAGCACGAGCAACAGCAGGAGCCCCGTCACCACGGGTTGCCACAGCGACGGCACCCCGACGAGGAGCAAGCCATTCTGAAGAAGCCGCAAGAGAATGACCCCGAAGGCCGTGCCAAGCAGGCTGATGCGACCGCCTGTTACGGCGGTCCCGCCGAGCACGACCGCGGCCAGTGCTTCGAGGGCAAGGGTGGCGCCGATCGTCATCTCCACATTGCGATAGGTCGCGACATAGAAGCTCGCAGCGAGCCCGCACAGGCCGCCGCTGAGGACGAAAGCCGCGACCTGGACCCTTCGCACCCCTATGCCCGCCAGCCGCGCCCTCGCCTCCGAATTACCGATGGCGAGCAGGTGCGCGCCGAATGGCGTGAGCCGAACGGCGACAAAGACGCCGGCGTAGGCGAGCGCGATGACGAGCACAGAAAAGGGCAGACCGAAAATGCGCGCAGCGAGCAGGTTCGTCAGGCCCACCGGAAGGCCCGAGAGCCATGAACCGCCGAGCGCCAAAAAAATTCCTGCGCGGTAGAGGCCGAGAAGGCCGAGCGTCGCCACGATCGCGGGAATGCGGCCAAAAATCACGACGAAGGCGGTGACAACGCCGAGCGCGAGCCCTGCGACTGGGCCGGCCAGCGCCGCAAGCGCAGGCGGCGCGCCCGCTTCGAGCAGCCTTCCGATGCCGATCGCCGCCAGACCGAGCACGGAGCCGACTGAGACATCGATGCCTCCAATGCCGAGAAGTAGCGTCATACCGAGTCCGATCAGGAGAAGCTCGGTGCTGTTGCGAGCGACCGTGAGCAAATTGTCGGGCGTCGCGAAATAAGGCGAGAGAATAGAAAAAACGAGGCCGGAGACCATGCAGCCCAGCGCGAGGAGGGCCTCGCGCTCGCCGAAGCGCTGGAGAAAAGCGCGCATCGTCTCCGACCTTGGCTTGTTCAGAACTTATAGTTATCGACGTTCTGAGCCGTAAACACCGCCGGCTCGCCAAGCAGCAGGACGCCGGTCTTGGCGTCATAGGTGACCGGGTGGCTCATGCCTTCCGGCGTCGTGGTCGCGGGGACCTCCTTACCGTCGATCAGCTGCTTGCCCGCCCATACGGTGAGGTAGCCGAGCTCCTTCGGATCCCAGAGCACGCTGTAGCCGAAAGATCCGCTCTTGAGGTAAGCCCGCGCGGTGTTCGGGCTGCAATAGCCAGTTCCGATCACCTGACCGATCTTGCCGGCCGTCTCGATGGCCTGTCCGACGCCTGGGCATGTGGTGGAGGCCACGCCTATCAGACCCTTGAGGTCGGGGTTGGCCGTCATGAGATCGGTCGCGATTTGCGCGGCGCGCTGCGCGGTGCCGCCTGCAAATTGCGGTTCAAGGAGCTTCAGCTTCGGATATTTCGCCTTGGCGCGCGCCTGCATGAAGCCGATCCAGGCGTTGAGGTTAGACGCCGTCGCCTCGCCGGAGACGATACCGATCTTCGCATCCTCCCCGACCCTCTTCACCATCTCGTCGATAATCGCGTCGCCCAGACCCTCGTCAGTCGCCTGCGCCACATACAGCGCGCGGCCGGACTTCGGCGCGTCGCTGTCCGAGGTGAACAGCGCGACATGTTTCGCTTTCGCGGCCTCGACGACGGGCGCAATGCTGGAAGCGTCGAGCACCGAGACGGCGACGGCGTTGACGCCCTGATCGATCAGATTCTGGACGATCTGCATCTGGTCGACAGGGTTGGTGTCGACCGGCCCCTGATAGATGAAATCGACGCCGAATTTGGCGGCCGCTTCCTTGCCGCCCGCCTCCATCGCGTCGAAATAAGGAATGCCGATGATCTGCGGCACGAACGCGACCTTCTTGTCGGCCGCGAGTGCGAAAGTGGAGCTGACCGCGAGTAGCGCCGCGGCGAGCAGTACGACTTTGGAATGCGTATGCATTTTCAATCCTTCCGAACTGCGACGTGAACTTCAGGCTTGCGTTTCGAGCGCTCTCACGTCGGGATGAGCGCCCGTGATAAAGGAGACGACCTCCTCCGGGTTGGTGTCTGACCGCAGGCGTTCGGCGATCTTCCGGCCTCGCCGGAACACGACGATCCGGTCCGCCACCTCGAAAACGTCGTGCATGTTGTGGCTGATGAGGATCACTGCACGTCCACCTTCGGCGAGACGGTGGATGAGCTGAAGGACCTTGCGCGTTTCCGCGACCGCGAGCGCCGCCGTCGGCTCATCCATGATGACGAGGCGCGCATTGAGGTTCAGCGCGCGCGAGATCGCCACCGCCTGACGCTGTCCGCCCGAAAGGCTTCCGACCGCCGCCTCGGGATCCGAGATATGCGCTTCAAGAGAGTGCAGAAGCTCGGCTACCTTCTGCTTCATCGCCCGCCGCTTGAGGAACGGCACGCCGAGCACGCGGCGGACGAGCTCTCTGCCGAGAAACACGTTCTCAGCAATGGATAAATTCTCCGACAGCGCGAGTGTCGGGAGCCATTTTGGCGTGAGAATTCAGTTTGAACAAAGCCAATGCTTTACGCTGAGCCATTTTAGTTGAGAATATCCATTTAGCTTGAGAATATGGGTTGACGAAGCCGTTTAACCTGAGAATTTGACACTCCAACCTTTTGACCAAATCGGCGGGTGGCGATGACCGGCGGTGACGACGTTCCCGAGGAAAGCGAGGCCCGGCGCCGCAGGGAGGAAGGCTGCCGGCGCGAAGAAGCGATCCGCGGCTTGCTGAAGCGGCACGGCGACAAGAGACTCACAATCGTCGACGTGGGAACGGTCGCCTGGGAACTGGGGGTCAGCCGCTCGACGATGTATCGATTGATTGTCGCATATCGGGCCAAGGGCACGGTGTCATCGGTCGAGCCGCGAGCGATGGGCCGGCGCAAAGATGCCCTTGTGTTGGACGCCAAGCGCGAACGACTGATCGCATCGGCAATCCAAGAGATATATCTGAAACCCGAGCGCCCGACCATGACGTATCTGATCGAGCAGGTCAGGGCGCGCTGCGCGCAAAAAGGCTTGCCGCTACCCGACCGCCGGACGATCAAGGCGCGCGTCGATCGCATCGATCGGCGGAAGGTCGCTGTGAAGCGCAGAGACGCAAAGGGCGTCAAGGCCACAAGGGCCGTGCCTGGGCAATATGCAGCGTCCCGGCCACTCGAGGTCGTGCAGATCGACCACACCGAGGTCGATGTCTTCCTTGTCAATGAAACGACAAGGAAGACGATGGACAAGAGACCATGGCTGACGCTCGCCATCGACGTGTTCACGCGCATGGTCGTCGGGTTTCACTTGTCCATGGACAAGCCGTCCCGCGTCTCGCTCGGCCTGTGCATGTTGAATGCGGTTTACGACAAGAGCGCGTGGCTGAAGGAGCGCGAGATCGATGCGTCGTGGCCGGCCGCCGGATTGCCCGAGACAGTGCATTCGGACAACGGCGCCGATTTCCGCAGCCGCGCTTTCGCGTGGGCATGCCGGGAAGAGGGCATCAAGTTGATTTTTCGACCCATAGGCGCTCCCCACTACGGAGGCCACATCGAGCGCCTGATTGGCACGACGATGGCGCGGGTGCATTTTTATCCCGGATCGACCTTCGCCAATACTGGCGCTCGCCAGGGCAACGATCCCGCGCGCTTCGCGGCCATGACGTTCCACGAGTTCGAATGCGCGCTCGGCTTGGAGATCGCTGGGCGCTACAATCAGCAAATCCACGGCGCGCTGCTCCGACCGCCCATTGCGCTGTGGCGCGAGCACGAGGCTTCGCTGGCTTTGCGCATGCCCAAGGACCGCATGGCCTTCTGGGTCTCGTTTCTACCTGACGCTCATCGAACTCTTAGACCGGATGGGATCTGGCTCCATGACATCCCGTATTGGTCGAACGCGCTTTCTGGGCAAGTCGGGCGCACGAAACGCGACCTCCTCGTCAAGTTCGATCCAAGGGACGTCTCCCGCATATTCGTCCAGCACCCCGACGGTCGTTTCATAGAGGCCCGCGCCCGCGCGCTTGGGTTCCCAGCCATCAGTCTGCGGGAGTGGAAGCAGGCTAGGAAAGAGCTCGGGGTGAAGGGCAGGGGGGAGAGGAACGACGAGCAGATCATCAAGACTGCGCTGGCGCAGCGCAAACTGATCGACGAGGCAATCGCGAAGACCGCCGCCGCGCGACGAATGCCGGACAAGACAAAAAATACTGGGGACGTAGCGGATTTCGGCTCCATGACTGGTATCGATTCACGCATACCAACCGTCTTGGAACTCATGGAGCGGCAGCGTGACCGGACAACCCGACCATCTGACGGATGAGGCCAGCGCCGTTTTGACGGAGAGCATCGACGAACGCGTCTATTTCGTCCGCTCGAAGCGCTGGATCGCGTATCCCAAAGCCGTTGAGATCCTTGGCCATCTGAACGCCCTGCTCAAACATCCACGAACGACGCGGATGCCATCGCTCGCTGTCTATGGCGACAGCGGCATGGGCAAGTCCATGCTGGTCGAGAAATTCAAGGACGACTATGGGCTGAGCGCCAACGATAGGCCCGACGGGCAGAAGACGAAAGTGCTGGTCGTGGAAATGGCGGGTCGACCGAACGAGCGGCGGCTTTACGCGCAGATCCTCGCTGTCGTCGGCGCGCCGCAGAACCCGCGCGCGACAATCGTCGAGCTGGAGCGGACGGCAGTCCGCCTTCTTGGCGACCTCGGCGTGCAAGTCCTGGTCCTGGACGAGATCCATAACGTTCTCGCGGCGTCCTGGCGGGAACAACGCGTCGTCTTCAATACGTTGCGCTACCTGAGCAACGAACTGAAGCTGTCGCTAGTGTGCTTCGGCATCATGGAGGCTCGGCAAGCGATCAATGGCGATGTGCAATTGGCCCGTCGCTTCGACGCCGTCTCTTTGCCTCGATGGACATCGGGCAAAGAGTTCGAGCAACTCGTGCTGGCCATCGTCCGCAACTTGCCATTGAGAGAACCAAGCGTTCTGACGGTGAAAGGTCTTCGGCGGATTCTTCAGACCAGTGGCGGTGTCAGCGCGCGGATCTTCCGCATGCTCAATGAGGTTGCGATAGAGGCCATCGAAACTGGCGCCGAGCGGGTCACGGACGAGGCGCTGGAGCGTTACAAGCCGGTCGGGGAAGACGAGGTGGTCTTCCAATGACCAACGACCACGAAAACGCCCACAGACCTTTGCCCGTTATCCTCAGACCGGTCGTGGACGAATTGCTTTCGTCGTGGCTGGTCAGGCACGCAGCTTATTATGGCGTCACGGGGTCGTTCTTCGCGAAATGGCTGATGCTCGGGACGCGCAACCTTTCGGCCCTCGACCATCGGTTGGGTTTGGCGCAGGTCGCGCGCCTATCCGAAAAACTCCGCTGCGATCCAATCACGCTCATCGCGATGACGTTCGTCGACGCGCCGGGCCGATCCGCGGAATTGATCTGCCGGGGCTGGGCGCCGCAAATATGTCGAGCGTGCGCCGATCGGCATGCGCGAGAAGGCGCCTCTGGCGCGGTCCCGAAACATTGGCGGAAAGCCTGGCGTGTCACTTGCCCCGCTTGCGGCGCGCCCCTCTCAGACGCGAACGAGCGCCCCGACGCCCACGAGACCTTGCTCGACACCAGCCCCTTCGGGCGCCTCTGGCCGGAAGCCTTGGCCGGCGAGGCGATCATCGAGCGCTTCCTTCGCGGCGATAGCTCCTTTAAGTCGTCGCCCATTGCGCTCATGCGCGCGCTGCTGGTGAAGACATGGCGGCCCTGCGGCGCGAACGGCCGCGACCCGGCCATGGGCTGGGCGCTCGGCACGCTCTTTCCCGAATTCGACGAGCTCGCGCGGCCCATCAAGCGCAGGATCAACCACGCGGCAGTTGCAGCCCTGCCCATCTCTTTTCGGCCCGCGCTTCTGGCGGGCCTCTCGCGCGCGATGGCCCATCCCGCCATTCTCGACGCTATCCGGGATGAGACGATCCTCAGGGGGCGAAGGGCGTTTGAACGCCTACGCGAAGAAGCCAGGATCGACGCGCAAGCTACCGGAAAAATCCATCTAACGTGAGAATTTCTCCTGGTCGATATTCCCAAGTTAGATGGATTTCTTGCCGCGAAGTTCCATATTCTCAAGTCAAGATGGCTCCCGACAACGGAAGCGACATCAGAGGCCAGGCCACCTTCATCGCCGGCTTGTTCGGGATTGCAGCATAAGGGATCCGATCTGGACGACCTCACAGCTCACCCGTTGTCAACCGCAATCGTTGCAACAAAACCGTTCCGGCTCGCCGAGGCTGTCGGCAACGCCGCAGCCGGTAGCGCCGGGCACCACAGTGCCGGCAACGGAATTTCAGCGCCGCCAGAAGGTGCCGCCCGCCGAACTGCGACATAAGAAAGCGGTGATTGAAAACGCGGCTATGTCGCAGTTTCCGCAAATCACTTCGAGCGTCGAACGGTGCCGGATGAGGTCATAGACCGTCTTCATCCTGTCTTATTGTTCCCTTTCTGTTCTTCCTGTCAAGAAGAAACACGGCGGGGCAGGGCAGGGGAATTCGGCACCTTGAAAGTTGGTAACATTTGTGTTACCTTACTCGGTGCTTG
>DATCEJ010000503.1:0-6144 GCA_036510135.1 Roseiarcus sp.
GGCCCAGGGCGCCATCATCGCCTATCTCCGAATTCCGGCGATCGTCGTTACGCTCGGCATGCTGTCGATCCTCAAAGGCGGTCTCATCAGCGTGACCGGCGGGAAATGGATTACCGACCTGCCGCAGAACTTTCATCTCGCCGACCTCTCTCTGTTCGGCATGCCGATGCCCGTGATCATCATGGTCCTCGCGACCGTCCTGGCGGCGCTCTGGATGCGCAATTCGCCGACCGGGCGGGCGATTTACGCCACCGGCGGCAATTCCGAGGCTGCGCGCCTCTGTGGCGTCAATCCGCAGCGCACCGTGCTGATGGTGTTCGCGTTGCATGGCCTCTTCGCCGGTCTCGCCTCGCTCGTCTATGCGACGCAGCTCCGCGTGATCCAGTCGACGACCCCGCAGGGCCTCGAGCTCACCGTCATCACCGCCGCGGTGGTCGGCGGCGTCAGCATCCTCGGCGGCGTTGGCACCGTCGTGGGCTCGACGCTGGCGGCCATTCTCATCGCCGAGATCACGAGCGCGCTCGTGTTCATCAACATCTCGCCCTACTGGACGGACGCGTTGCGCGGGGCGCTCATTCTCGCAACCGTCATCGCCGATATCCTGCGCCGCCAGCGCCGCGCCGCGCGGGGGTGGAAGCGATGAGCCTGGCGATCGAAACGAAAACGTTTCGCGTGCCCCGCTGGCTCAAGCGTCACGAGACGCTGCTCGCGATCATCCTCCTGATCGCGCTCTTCGGCCTCGGCCTCATGAACGATCGCTTTCTGACCCTGGACAATCTCCTCAACCAGGGCCGGCTCATGACCGAGATCGGCCTCATCGCCTTGCCGATGACCTTCGTCATCATCACCGGCGGCATCGACCTTTCGGTCGGGGCAATCGTCGGCCTATGCGCGGTCATGCTCGGCTATTCGTGGAAGACCTTTCATTTCCCGCTGCCGTTGGCGATCGTCTTCTCACTCTTCGTCGGTGCGCTCGCCGGTTTCATCAACGGCCTCGTCATCACGCGGATTAAAGTGCCGCCGCTCATCATGACGATCGCGACGCTCGCGCTTTATCGTGGTCTCGCCGAGGGCATAAGCCAGGCGCATTCCGTGCGCGGTTATCCGGAATGGTTTTACTTTCTCGGCCAGGGGGACGTGTTCGGCGTGCCGACGCAGCTTCTCGTTCTGCTCGTTCTCATCGTCATCTTTGGGATCGTGCTCGATCGCACGACGTTTGGCCGCGCGCTCTACGCGATCGGGGCGAACGAAACGGCAGCGCGCTTCTCGGCGCTCTCGGTCGATCGGGTCAAGCTTGTGGTCTACACGCTTTCCGGCCTTGCTTCGGGGCTGGCCGCTTGGGTTCTGGTCTCGCGGGTGACGACCACGCGAATGGACATGGGGAGCGGCTACGAGCTTGACGTGATCGCCGCGGTGGTGCTGGGAGGAACCAGCATTTTCGGCGGCTCCGGCACCATCTGGGGCACCGTGATCGGGTTGGCGATGATCCAGCTCCTCAAGAACGGGCTGGCGTTGACGGGCGTCAAGGGCGACGCGACAATCATGGTCATTGGCGTCGCGCTCATTCTTTCGGTGTTGATCGCAAGTTCCCTCCGCCGCCGCGACTGAAGGCGCGCCTTCGGAGGGCCAACGCCGCCGACGGCGGCATCTAGGGAGGAGTCGGGTAATGAAAACGAGTTTATTGACCACCACAGCGGCGGCGATGTTCGCCTTGTCGTTCGCCGCCGGCGCTGCGAACGCTGCGAGCAAATGGGACGGCGCCGACGACCTGCCGACAAGTCCGCTCGCCTGCGACGCGGGCGGAGCCGCGGCGCCCGCGGTGGCCAAGCCCTATGACGGCGGCCAGCCGACCAACGCGCCTGACAAGGCAGGCAAGGAAATCACCATCGTCGACGTGCCGAAACTGATCGGCATCGGCTACTTCAACGCGACCACCAAAGGCATGCAGGACGCCGCCAAGGAGCTCGGCAACGTCAAGGTGTCGACCGACGGTCCGACGGAAGCCAAGATCGATGAGCAGATCAAGTTCATCGACAATTACATCACCCGCGGCGTCGACGGCATCCTGTTCGCCGCCAACGATCCGGTCGCGATCGCGCCAGTGCTGAAGAAGGCGCTGTCCAAGGGAATTCACGTCGTCGGCTACGACGCCAACTCGCAGCCCGACGCGCGCGAATGGTTCGTGAACCAGGCCGAGTTCAACGGCATCGGCAAGTCGATGGTGGATTCGATGGCGAAGGAGATCGGCGACGGTAGTTTCGCCATCGTCACCTCGACGTTCACGACACCCAATCAGGCCCGCTGGATCGCCGAGATGCAGGCCTATGCGGAGAAATGCCATCCCAAGATGACGTGGCTCGAGACGGTCGAAGCGCAGGAGGACAACAATCTGTCCTTCAATCAGGCGACGACCCTCATCAACAAATACGGCGACAAGCTGAAAGGCCTGTTCGGCATGACCTCGGTGGCGACGCCGGCTTCCGCCGAGGCGGTCACCAAGGCCGGCCAATGCGGCAAGATCGCCGTTGTCGGCCTCGCCACTCCGAATGCGATGAAACCTTATGTCAACGCGGGCTGCGTCAAGTCGGTGGTCCTGTGGAACCCGGTCGATCTCGGCTACGCGGCGACCTACGTCATGCGCGCGGTCGTCGACGGCAAGCTGAAGCCGGGCGCGACCTCGGTCGAAGCGGGCAAGCTTGGGAAGCTCAATGTCGTCAACGGCAGCGAAATCCTGCTTGGAGCGCCGTTCATCTTCAACAAGGACAATGTCGACAAGTTCGACTTCTGAGGCGAAACCCTCTCTCCCTCTCCCCGTTTGCGGGGAGAGGGAGTTCTTGCGATGCGGCGATACGCCTTCAGGAAGTTCCTGAATTCCTCCTGGGCGAGCACGCTCGCCGAACTGTTCCATCTGGATTGACGCATGAACGGCTGCGTCGCGGTTTTCGACCTCGGCAAGACGAACATCAAAGTTGCCGTCTTCGACCGCGACGGCGCCGTTCTTGCCGAGCGCTCCGCCCCCAACGTTCCGCTCGCCCCTGACGGCCAATGGCCCTATTCCAGGCTCGATACGGAGGGCGCCTGGTCGTTCCTCATCGGCGCGCTCCAGGAGCTGGGCGCGCGTTTCTACATCAAGGCGATCTCCACCACGACACACGGCTGCGCGGGCGTCCTCATGGGACGCGACGGCGAAGCCCTTCCGCCGCTCGATTATGAGTTCGATGGATTCGCCGCTGTCGACGCCGCCTATGATGCGGCGCGTCCACCCTACGACGAGTCACGGTCGCCCCATCTGCCGCGGGGCCTCAATCTTGGGCGCCACATTTTCTATTACGAGCGCCATTTCCCGGATCAATTCAAGCAGGCGACTGCGTTCCTGACCTACGCGCAATATTTCGCCTGGCGCCTCGGCGGGGCGATGGCTTCGGAGGTGACCTCGCTCGGGGCCCATACGGACCTGTGGCGCCCTACGCAAGGCGATCTCTCGAGCATGGTCGACACGCTGGGCTGGCGCCGACTCTTCCCCCCGATACGGAAAGCCTGGGACATTCTCGGAACGCTCAAGCCCGAAGTCGCTGTGGCGACTGGCTTGTCCCCGAATGTGCGCATTATCTGCGGCGCACATGATTCGAACGCGTCGCTCGTGCCGCATCTCACATCCAGGCGCGATCCGTTCACCGTGATCTCGACGGGCACCTGGGTCATCATCATGGCCGTCGGCGGGACCGCGCGGCTCGATCCTGAAGCCGACATGCTGGCCAATGTCGACGTGCGCGGGAAGCCCGTGCCGACAGCGCGCTTCATGGGCGGGCGCGAATATGCGGTTCTTGCCGGCGACGCGCCGGCCGACGCGGACGAAGCCGACGTCGCCGCCATCATCGCTTCCGGCGTGCTCGCCTTGCCCGCATTCTCAGACCAGGGCGGCCCGTTCGCCTCGCGCAAAGGTGTCATCGAGGGCGAGGCGCCGTCGACGCCGAAAGCGCGCGCGGCGCTTGCGACGCTTTATTCCGCGCTGATGACCGCCCATATGCTTCGCCGCCTCGAAGCGCCGGGCGACCTCATCGTCGAAGGCGGTTTCGCCCGCTCGCCGGCTTTCGCCGCCGTGCTCGCCAGGCTCATGACCGGCCGGCAGGTTTTGATCGCGCCGACGAGCGCGGGCGCCGCAGCCGGCGCAGCGATGCTCGCTCACTGGGACGAGCCCCATCCGCCGCCACGGCTCGAGGGGGCGCGCATTTGGAAGCTGCCTGGGCTTGAGGCCTACCAGGATCGGTGGGAGCGGGCGCTTTAGTCGCCGCCGCCGGCCTCGGCGCATTGTGCAACCTTCGGGCTTCGATCTCGTTGTCCCGTCCGGGACAATGCGAAACGCATTGAGCGGGGGACATTCATGTCGGCGGCAACGACGCACCAATCGGAAGAGATTTCGACCCTCATTCCAGCGCGGCTCGAGCGCCTGCCATGGGGCCGTTTTCACGTCCTGGTGATTGCAGCGCTCGGGATCACCTGGATTCTCGACGGACTCGAAGTCACGCTTGCCGGTTCAGTCGCCCCTGCATTGAAGGACAGCCCGGCGCTTCGGTTCTCGGATTCCGAGGTCGGATTGGCCGGCAGCGCCTACCTTCTCGGGGCCGTCGTTGGCGCGTTGTTTTTCGGTTGGCTGACCGACCGGCTTGGGCGCAAAAAACTCTTCTTCATCACCATCGTCGTCTACCTCATTGCGACGGCGTTGACCGGGCTCGCCTGGAACGGGTTCTCCTTTTTCCTGTTTCGCTTCTTCACCGGCTGTGGCATCGGCGGCGAATATTCCGCCATCAATTCGACCATCCAGGAGCTGGTCCCGGCGCGTTACCGCGGCCAACTCGATCTCACGATCAACGGCAGCTTCTGGGTCGGCGCGGCGCTTGGCGCCGTGGTCGCGGTCGTGCTCCTCAATCCGGCGCTCATCCCTTCAGAATGGGGATGGCGGCTTGCGTTCCTGACCGGCGCGATCCTGGGGCTTGCCGTTTTCTTCATGCGCATGTGGGTGCCCGAGAGTCCGCGTTGGCTTGCGATCCACGGGCGGGAAAAAGAAGGCGAGGCCGTCGTCAAAGGCATCGAACAGCGATTTCAGGACGAGGGAGTCAAGCTCGAGGCTGTCCCCGCCGACAAAGCCATACGCCTGCGCTCGCGCGAGCATACGCCGCTCAGCGAAGTGTTCGACACGCTGATCAATCGCCATCGGGTGCAAAGTTTCGTCGGCCTCACGTTGATGGCGGCGCAGGCGTTCTTTTATAACGCGATCTTTTTTACCTATGCGCTGGTGTTGACGAAATTCTACTCGGTCGGCGCGGGCGCCGTCGGCTGGTACATCCTGCCCTTCGCGCTCAGCAATTTCCTTGGGCCGGTGTTGCTCGGGCGCCTGTTCGATACGCTTGGGCGCCGAATCATGATCACGGTGACCTACGGTCTCTCCGGCGTGCTCATGATCGCCGTCGCCGTCGCCTTCCAGCAGGATCTCCTGTCGGCGATAGGCCAGACCATCGGGTGGATGATCGTGTTCTTCATCGCGTCTCCAGCGGCGAGCGCGGCCTATCTCACAGTCAGTGAGACCTTTCCGATCGAAATTCGCGCCATGACGATTGCGATCTTTTACGCCATCGGAACCGGCGTCGGCGGCGTCGCCGCGCCGCTCATTTTCGGCAGGCTGATCGAAAGCGGATCGCGGAATAGCATCTTTGGCGGCTACCTCTTCGCCGCTCTTCTGATGTTCGCCGCCGCCATCATCGCCTGGCTGTACGCCATCAACGCCGAGCGCAAGCCGCTCGAAGAGGTGGCGGCGCCGCTGTCGGCGGTGGGGTAAGGCGGGCCTGCTTCTAA
Organism: Roseiarcus sp.; assembly: GCA_036510135.1. GTDB lineage: Bacteria > Pseudomonadota > Alphaproteobacteria > Rhizobiales > Beijerinckiaceae > Roseiarcus. Next base: position 5,851 of record DATCEJ010000503.1, read on the forward strand.
AGACAATCGTGTTTAGAGCCCACCACGATCGTCATTGCGAGCGAAGCGAAGCAATCCAGGCGCCCTGCCGCTCCTGGATCGCCACGTCGCTGCGCTCCTCGCGATGACGGGTTCGGTCGGAGCGCAACGCGATCTATCGCGACGCGAACCGCGCTTTCGCCGCGTCCGTAGCCGGCATGAACAAAGAAACCGCGGTGCCCTCGGGGTCGCGAAATTGCGCCGCACAATTGCCCCACGGCATCAGCTTTGGCTCATGGATGACTTCGATTTTGTCTTTCAGCCGCGCGAACTCGG
>DATCEJ010000504.1:0-4433 GCA_036510135.1 Roseiarcus sp.
CGGCGCCGATCAGGCGCAGGAGATCGGTTTTCAGGGTCACCGGTGAATAGGAGAGCTTCTCCAGCCGTTCGGGCAGGGCGTAGCCGGTGATGTAGTTGAACAGGCGCCCCGAATCCCGGCCGAGCGCCGGATCGGTCGTGAACAATGACAGGTCGGTGTAAATCTTCGCCGTCAGCGAATGGTAGTTGCCGGTTCCGTAGTGGCAATAGGTGCGCAGGCTCTCGCCCTCGCGGCGCACCACGAGCGAAAGCTTGGCGTGGGTTTTGTATTCAACGAAGCCGTAGACCACGTGCACGCCAGCCCGCTCCAGATCCCGGGCCCACTTGAGGTTGGCTTCCTCGTCGAAACGCGCCTTGATCTCCACCAGGGCGACGACGTTCTTGCCGTTCCCGGCCGCCTCGATCAGCGCGTCGACGATCGGACTGTCCTTGGAGGTTCGATAAAGGGTCTGCTTGATAGCCAGCACATTGGGATCGCGCGCCGCCTGCAGCAAAAACTGCACCACCACATCGAAGCTCTCGAACGGGTGGTGGACGAGGATGTCCTTCTCGCGGATGGCGGCGAAACAGTCTCCGCCGTGGTCGCGGATCCGCTCGGGGAAGCGCGGCTGGAACGCCGGAAATTTCAGTTCCGGATGGTCGGCTGGAATCAATTCGGCGACCTGGGCCAAGCCGAGTTTTCCATCGACGCGAACCACGTCTTGAGTCTCGGCCTGCAGAGCGTCGACGATGAATTCGCGCAAGTCGTCCGGCATCGAAGCGGAGATCTTGACCCGCACCACCGAGCCCATTCGTCGCCGCTTCAAACGCGCCTCGAACTCGCGGACCAGGTCTTCAGCTTCTTCCTCGATCTCGACGTCGCTGTCGCGGATCAGCCGGAAAAGGCCGCTGCCCTCGACCTTGCAACCGGGAAAAAGCTTGTCGAGGAAGAGGATGAGGAAACTCTCCAGCGCGACAAAACGCCGTTGCGGCCGGCGACGGCCGTTCCGGATCGGCGGTAGCTCCCAGAACCGGGCGACCTGACTGGGCACCGGCACGAGCGCGTGCAGTTCGCGATTGTCGATCTTGCGGCGCAGCTTGAGCGCCAGGGCGAATCCGAGATTGGGGATGAACGGAAAGGGGTGAGCCGGATCGATCGCCAGCGGCGTCAGCACGGGAAATATGCTGGAGAGGAAGATCGGCTCGGCCGCGGCGCGATCGGCCGCGGTCAGGTCTTTGGCGTCGAGCAGACGCAATCCCTCGGACGCCAGTTCGCCGCGCAGCTCGAGCCACAAGCGCTGCTGGTCGTGCATCAGGTGGTTGGCCTCGGCGTTCACCTTGCGGAGTTGCTGGCTCGGCGTCAGCCCATCCTGGCTCAGGACGCGCACGCCTTCTCGCACCTGTCCTTTGAGGCCAGCGACGCGCACCATGTAGAATTCATCGAGGTTATTGGCCGAGATCGACAAAAACCGGAGCCGTTCCAGCACCGGGTGCCGCGGATTGCCGGCCTCTTCGAGAACGCGCCGGTTGAACGCCAGCCAGGAGAGCTCGCGGTTGAAGAAGCGTTCAGGCGAATTGGCCAATTCCGCCACGGACTCGGATCGATCCGCCAGTTCGATCGGCGAGCCGACGGCTGCGGGGGTCATCTCGTTCATGGGTTGCGATGGGGGATGGGAAACGATCTCGTGGATCATGGTGTTTTGGCTCAGGCCGCCAGCATCCGCAAGGTCTCAGCGACGTCCGTCAAGAATTTGATCATCGTCCTCGAGGATCTGTCGGGCTAAGGTCAACGTCACCTCCCGTTTTTCGGCGCCGGCGCATTCGTCGATGCGCCGCACGACATTTTGAACCGCCGGCACGGACCGCTCGATGCGCCGCATTATATAGGTTGGAACGCCTGCGGTTGGCCGTATATTCCGTTCACTGAACAATTTCATCATCACGCCGAACAGAACCGTGTCGTCCGGCGGGCCGATGACCGCGACGGTCAGGGCTTTCAGGCGGGAGGGCAAGTCCGGCAATCGTGCCCGCCACGCCGCCGGCGGCGCGCGCCCGGTGAGCAGTAGGCTCGCGCCAACGTCGGCCATGTTGAACAAATGAAAAATCAGTTCGTCGGCCCCGCGGCGATCCGCATCCTCGATCAGAATGGGGTTGCCAGAGAGGCTCTCCCCACCGTCGATATCCGGCGATTGCGCGCCGACCCTCGCTTTCCAGGCCCGCGCCAGATGGGTCTTGCCCGACCCCGCTGGACCGATGAGGGCCAGGCGGCCGCCCGGCCAGTTGGGCCATGCGTCCACCTGAGCCACAGCGTCCCGGTTGCACGCGGAAACGATGAAATCCGCGCGTTCGTGGGAGGGCGTCTTGCCAAGGTCGAGCCGTAGCTGGCGCGACGTGCCGATCGGGGAGGGAGATCTCGTCACGGTCGAGCTTCTAGGCGATCGGGAGGCAATGAGCCACGCTTCCCTAACGCCCCGGCGTTCCGTTCGGGTCCGAAGCGGCGCGTCTCAGGTCGGTGATCGATGTTCCGAGTTTGGCGATGCTTTCGCAGGCGGCGCTTCGCCCGCGCTCTACGGCCAGATCATAGGCCTTCCAGTCGCCGATATCGATGTCGTCGAGCTCGGGCTCGATCAGGAGATCGGTCATCTGATGAGCAGCGGCAATCTGATTATAGGTGGTCACCGTTGCGGCGCGTATCAGCAAGGAGATGATTGGCGCGCCGTGCCGCCAGGCGCCGGTGGTGAGCCAGCGCATGATCGAGGCCGGCCCCTCGACCTCGGAAGCCTCGATACTGCGCCCCGCGCCAACATCCACGCCGATGATTGGGCCATCGTGGAAGCTGCGCATGACGTCGGCGGGGTAGTTGTTCAGAACCGCGCCGTCGACCAACACATCGTCGCCGACGGTGACCGGCGGGAGCACGCCCGGAAGCGCCACTGACGCGCGCAGGGCCTCGCGCAGCAATCCCTGACGATGAATCTGCTGGGCGCCGGTCGTCAGATTGCTTGAGACACAGAAGAACGGCAGCCACAGGTCGCAGATCAAGCTGTCGCCGAAATGCTCGGCCAGCCGATCACGCACCGCTTCGCCGCGGGTGATCGCCACCACCGGCCAAGTCAGGTCGCCGAGGGGATTGCTCTCGACGAAAGCCTTGCGAATGCGGGCGTCGAGCTCACCGTCGTCCCAGCCCATGGCGACCCCGGCGCCGATGATCGCGCCCATGGAGACGCCGCCAACGACGTCGATCGGCGCGCCTGCCTCGCGGAGCGCCCTTACGGCGCCGATGTGGGCATAGGCGCGAGCCGCCCCGCCCGACAGCACGAGACCGACGGCCCGACCGGAAATTATCCTGGCTAGCCGATCGACGTCGCCCTGCCGTCCGCGACGAACCTGAAACAGGCGCGCCGGATCCAGGGCTTCGATCCACGCGGCCGAGCCGCGGGGCGCGGGAATGTCGGGCTCTTGCAGAAGGACCAGATCGGCGCCCACTGACCACGGCGCGGGCGCGGATGTGCCTTGCCCGGAATGAGGCGCGGGCTTGTCGGCGCCCCTGGCAAGATAAAACACACCGTCCACTTGCCGGCCGACGAGGGCGCGCCAGCCGGGCTCGTCGTGTTCCACCGAATAGAACACGAAATCGGCGCGGCTTTCGGTGTTGGAAAACCACTCTGGTGTGGCGGGCCCGCTGTCGGACGCCAGGGCGATCGAGCTATGTCCGAGACGCCGAATCGCTTCGTTCAGCAGATCCGCCAGGACGTAGGCCTTGGCCGCGGGGGTCAGGGCGATGACGCCGAACACGCGCCGCGCGATCGGCGCCTCGTCGAGGGTCGTTTCGCGCGAACGCGCCATCACCAGACGCGAGAGCTCGACGAGCAGGTCGGCGTCGCAACGCATATTGTCGAAAAACACCTGCCGTGGAATTGCGTAGAGTTCGCTGTCCCTGAGTGCGAACACCGTGGCCGAGTGCGCCGTTCCGGCGATCACCGCCATCTCACCAACCGTCTCGCCCGGATGGATGGTGACGACACGCGGATGGAGCTCTCCGATCCTTGCCGCCAGCCGGCCGGTGCGCAGGAAATAGAGCTGGTCGGAACGCTCTCCGGATTCGAAAAGCGGAATGCCGCCTGGAAGGCAGAACGAAACGGCGGCGCCCGCCGCGAGTTGGCGCTCGAAGAAACCGGCCAGGGACGGGAGCGGACGGGGCGGTGGGCGCTGAGTCACGCGAGAGAGTCTAGCGCCGGCCAGCTTGGGTGGCGATTCTTCCCTCCGCCTTGGCGCTCGGTGTATGGCAAGGGGCATGCCCCAGCTCCCGACCGCCATCGACACCGCCAGCGATGGCTTTCTGCGTTTGAAGGCGGTCAATGAAAGCCTGGTCGCGACTTTGCGAGAGCGGGTGGCCGAGGCGGCGCTCGGCGGACCCGCTGAGTCTCGCAAGCGTCACACTGCGCGCGGTAAGCT
>DATCEJ010000505.1:0-2031 GCA_036510135.1 Roseiarcus sp.
CGGACGATTGCCGCCGGTACGGCTGGCCGCGTAACTCGCGCCAACCTCTCTACAGCTGCTCGCGCAGTTGTTTTCCTCGGATCTGGCGGTAGAACGGACGTGGGCGGCGCTTGTCGAGGCCGCCTTCGAGCACCTGGGCGAGGTCGTCGAGCGCCATGTGGGTGATGGCGGGCAGGTCGAGGTTTCGCGCCTCGTCGAGCGGCGTCCAGACAAGCTCGACCAATTCAGCCTCTGAATGAACGGCGCCATCGACGCGCATGGCGATGAAGCGGGCGTCGACGATCAGGAAGCGGGCGTCGAACCGCCTCGGGCGTCCCGGCGGAGTGATCGCGCGGGCAAGAAAGTCGATGGCGTCGAGCGAAGGGTGGACGCCCGTCGCCGCGAAGCGGGTCCAGGCGCCCGGCGGCGGATTTTCCGGCGCGCTCGAGCCGAGGACCCCGATGGCCAGACCCGTCTCTTCGAAAGTTTCACGGATCGCCGCGAGGGCAAGGGCCCGCGCGAAGCTGGGCGAGGGCCGGGGCACGCGCGCGTTCAGCTTCTCCTCGACACGGGCGTCGAGCGCCCCTACCGCGACCATACGCCGGTCCTCGGGCTCGACCCGGCCGCCGGGAAAAACGAACTTGCCCGGCATGAACCGGTGCCCGGCATGTCGCTTGCCCATCAGCACCTGCGCCGGCGCGCTCTCGCGACGATCGACGAGAATGAGCGTGGAGGCGTCGCGGGGACGGAGAGCGCGAGATTGTGGGGTGGGTTCGGTCAAGTGTTGTTGCTGAGATGAGACCCGAATCCATGCATGCCAAGGGCCCATTGCTGACCGACAATCACGCCCTTTGCCCGAGGCAAGATAATCAGACTCGCGATCACCGTCACCGCCAGCCAAAACATAGCGACCCAGACGAGCGATGAGTTCGGCCAGACCTCATCCGAAAACAGGATGCCGGCGCCGATCCCATGCGCGACGATCAGCAGCGTCACATAAGCCGGCGCGTCGTCGGCGCGGTGGCCGCTGAATTCCTCGCCACAGACATCGCAGGCGTTGACGACCTTGAGATAGGAGCGAAACAGGCGGCCCCGCCCGCAGGACGGACACCGTCCCATGAAGCCGCGCGTCATCGCTTCGCGCAACGAACGGTCTGGCGGGGGCGTCGGAATACGCCAAATGCGGGACATGTCGTTCATCGACGTTTGCCCTTGTATACAGCCTTGCGAGGCGCGGGAGCGCCTGCACTTCGAACGCGCGATTCCAATCCCGGGCGCACAATTTCAAACCTGAGCGCGCCGGCGAAGGGCGCGGCCTCAATCAGACGGACATTGACCGGGGCGCCAAGCCGGAACGTTTCTTTGGTTCGCGCGCCAACCAGCGACCGGCTGGCCTCCTCGAAACGGAAATACTCGTCGCCCAAGGTTCCCGCAGGTATGAACCCGTCAGCCCCGGTTTCGTTCAGTTTCACGAACAGGCCGACGCGGGTTACGCCCGCGATGCGGCCAGAGAAGACAGCGCCGACGCGATCGGCCAAATGCGCAGCGACCACGCGGTCGACCGTTTCCCGTTCGGCCGCCATCGCCCTCCGTTCGGCGCCCGAGATGTGCTCGGCGATCTGGGCCAGCTCGCCGGAGCGCATATCGTTGAGACCGCCTGGGCCCAGGTTCAACGCTCGGATCAGAGCGCGATGGACGATAAGATCGGCGTAGCGCCGGATCGGCGAAGTGAAATGCGCGTAGCGGCGCAAGTTGAGGCCGAAATGGCCGTAGTTCTCGTGGCTGTACTCGGCCTGCGCCTGGGCGCGCAAAACCACTTCGTTGACCAGGGCCTCGACCGCCTGTCCGCGCACCTTGGTCAGGACGCCGTTGAAATGCGAGGGCCGGACGCGCTCGCCTTTCGCCAGCTTGACGCCAATGGTGCGCAGGAACTCGATCAGATCGTCGAGCTTCTCGGCGCTCGGCGCATCGTGGGCGCGATAGAGCAGGGGCGAACGCGCCTCTTCAAGCGACTCGGCGGCGGCGACATTGGCAAGGATCCTGAATTCCTCG
>DATCEJ010000506.1:0-2018 GCA_036510135.1 Roseiarcus sp.
GGGCAGGGCCCTTTCGAGCGCCGCGACATTGCGCTGATAACGCGGGTCGAACGCGGCGGCGGCCTGGGCGGCTGTGAGCTTGTCGCGGATCTTGCCCGAGAGATAGGCATCGGCGGTAACCCAAACTTCCCGCTCCTGGGCGATAGTCGCCTCGGGATCGAGGAAGATGCGCTCGCCCAGTTCCGTGATCGTCGTCTCGCGCGGTCGGCCGAGAAGCTCGGCGATGCGGTCGAGATCGACGAAGCCTATCTCATGCAACGCAACCGCGAGTGCGTCCTCGGCCGTCTCGATCAGCGGCGTTGTCTCCGGATGGAGCACGCGCTCGCGAAAGATCGGTCCATGCTTCGCTGTTCCGCTTTCGAGATCGTAATCCTCGATCGAGGCGACGAGCCAGACGTCGGGGTCGTCGAGGAAGGGCTGAAGGTTCGGGCGACGGAAGGTCTCGCGCGTCTCGCCCTCGGCCGTCACGGTCTCGCTGGTCGTCGTCAGGTTGATCGGGCCGAAGTTGCGTACAAAGAGGGCGTAGGCCGAGCGCAGCCGGATCTGCGCCGATCCCCAGGGTTCATCATTCGCTTGCGTGCGCAGAACCTCGCGAACCGCATCGCGAACGCCGATCAGGTTGCGGATGATGCGAGCGTGCTTCGCGGGGATTCCCTCCGTCCCCTTGCCGTCACGGACGGAGACGGGTTGCGGCTCGCCGCCGATGATCTGGATGAGCACGCCCTCATGGACAAGGTAGCTTCCCTCCTTGATCGCCGCCCCTTCGGCGGCCGTGCCGACCCGCACGGCTGGGTGAAACGTAGGCTTCGCCTCACCCATGGCGGCCTTGAAGAGGTCGCGCGGCAGGCGGTCGAGCGCCTGGGCCAGAAGGTCCAAGAGCGCGCCAGGCGTCGAGAGGACTGGCCTCAACGTATAGACCGGCCCATAGGCGCTCGAGGTTCGCGCATGCATGCCCAGCGCCATTTCGGGATGCTCGACGAAGTAGCGGTTGATCGAAAGCGCGGTCTCGCCGTCCTCGGCTGTAACGGCTTCGGCAAGAACGTCCCACGCCACGCCGGCAGGCGCGGTTCCCGCATCCCGCTTTTGCAGGAACAGGATGTCGACCACGACCTCTGTTCCAGCGCGGTCGTGCATTGCGCCCTCAGGCAGGCGCACCGCGCCAATGAGATCTGCCATCGCGGCGATATGCGCTCGCGCCTTGCCGTCAACCTTGTCCATCGTCCAGCGCGACGTTACGAAGGCGGCGAGCCCGCCTGGGCGCAGCCGCTCAACTGAGCGGGCGATGAAGTAATCATGCAGCGAGAGGCGCAGCTCTCCGGCCAGATCGTCGGCGCGCACTGTCCTGTCCGAGAACGGCGGATTCCCGATCGCAAGGTCATAGAGCTCCCGCAGTCTCGCCTTCGTGAAATCCTCGTGCCGGATGTGAGCGTTAGGGTAGAGGAGTTTGGCGATCCGGGCGGTCGTTGGGTCCATTTCGACGCCGGCCAGTGCCATTTTGCCAACGAGGGCTTCCGGGGAAAGGGCGAAGAACAGGCCCGTTCCACAGCCCGGCTCGAGCACGCGCCCACCGTCGAAGCCCATACGGCGAAGTGTCCGCCAAATGGCGCGGATAATGAACTCCGGCGTGTAGTGGGCGTATTGGGTCGCCCGCTTGAGGTTGGCGAGGTCGTCGCGCGAGACGAGCCCTTCGAGTTCGACGCCGAGATCTTCCCAGGCAGGCGCGAAAGCGTCTCCGGCGCGGCGGAACATACGGTCGGCGAGGTCGGACGCGCCGAACGCGGTGAAGCGCGCCAGCCGCTCCTGCTCGTCAGGCCGGGCATGGCGGGCTTCCGCCTCGATCGTCGCCATGAGTCGGATCGCGGCGAGATTGTCCTCTGCGCGCGCTTTCCAACCCTCGGCAAGACGGCGATCACCGGCGAGCCGGTAATCGTGTGCGGCGATGGCCAGCGTTCGGTTCTGCATCGGAGGGGACGCGGTCGGATCGGGAGCGGGTGTTTCGAATAGCCCCGCCCCCTCCC
>DATCEJ010000507.1:0-2688 GCA_036510135.1 Roseiarcus sp.
GGTGATGCGCCACGCCGCCCTCAACATTCTCACCCGCGAGCCAACCAAAATCCCCATCAAGCGAAAACGCCTCAAAGCCGCCATCAACCCCCAGTTCCCAACCGCCTTGATCGCATGTTAACGATTCATGATCGTGCCCTGCCGAGCAAACGATCACGCAGGCTTCGGCCTTGATTGGCCTCTAGCTGATGGCTATTTAAGCTCTATGAAAAGAGCCAGTATTACCCAAACGAAGAATGGCTTGAGCGCCTTGATCGACGGCCTCAAGGGCGGCGAGGCGGTTTTGATTGTTGATCGGGGCCGTCCGGTCGCGCGTCTGGAGCCGGTCACGGGCGGCGAGGAAGGGGGGCCAAGCGGACGATTGGCGCGGCTCATTCGAGACGGCGTATTGCGGCCCCGCCGGACTGTCGCGCCGTCGGCTGTTTTCACCTCTCCGCCCCCCAGCTCCGGAGCATCGGCCGTTGGCGCGCTCATCGACGAGCGCCGGGAGGGGCGGTGAAATTCTGGGACGCTTCGGCGATCGTGCCGCTGCTGGTGGCTGAGAGCACAACGCGATCCCTGCAGGCGCTGGCTAATCGGGATTCGGACCTGCTTGTCTGGTGGGGATCGCAGGTGGAATGCGCTTCGGCGATCGCCCGCCTCGAGCGTGGCGCTTTGCTCGATATGAAAGCGGCCGTTGCGGCGTTCGATCGGCTGAAACAGCTTGTTAACGGGTGGCACGAGATCGAACCCAGCGAGATCATTCGCGAGAACGCGCTCAGGTTTCTTCGCGTTCATCCGCTCAGGCCGGCCGACGCACTGCAGCTTGCGGCGGCTTTCGTCGCGGCCGAACGCCGTCCTCCATCGCTTGAGGTCGTTACCCTCGATGACCGCCTCGGCGAGGCAGCGCGGAAGGAAGGTTTCGAGTTGATCGAAGTCGGAGCAGCCTAACGCTGTTTCATCACAGGCGCTCAACCGCGTTGCAGGCTGCGGGCGCTAACTGAATTGCACATCCGTCCGGCCGCGGGCTTGCGGGCTGGAGCAAAGCTCCATCCTGTCGTAGCGTTTGGGCGGCGACCTTTATGGCCGAGTGCGGAGAAGCGGCAGAATGACGGACACCGGAACTTATCCGCGCGACATGATCGGCTACGGGCGAACGCCTCCGTTCGCGGACTGGCCGAAACAGGCGCGCATCGCGGTGCAGTTCGTCGTCAACTACGAGGAGGGCGGCGAGAACAACATCCTGCATGGCGACGCCGCGTCCGAGGCTTTCCTGTCCGAGATCGTCGGCGCCGCGCCCTGGCTGGGCATGCGTCACATGAACATGGAGTCGATCTATGAATATGGCTCCCGCGCCGGTTTCTGGCGCCTGCACCGCCTGTTCACCGAGCGCTCCGTCCCGGTCACCGTCTACGCGGTGGCGACAGCGATGGCGCGCAATCGCGATGCGGTCGCAGCGATGAACGAGGCGGGGTGGGAGATCGCGACCCACGGTCTCAAGTGGATCGATTATCGCGACACCCCGCCAGAGACCGAAGCGCTCCATATTGCCGAGGCGGTGCGCATTCACACTGAGATCGCTGGCGCCCGGCCGCTCGGCTTTTACCAGGGCCGGTCCTCACTCAATACCGTCCGGCTCGGCATGGAAGAGGGTGGGTTTATCTATTGCGCCGACACCTATGCGGACGATCTGCCTTACTGGCTCGAGGGACCGCGCGGCCCGCAACTCATGACGCCCTATACGCTCGACGCCAATGACATGCGCTTCGCCTCCCCGCAGGGCTTCAACTCGGGCGATCAGTTCTACGCCTACCTCAAAGATTCGTTCGACACGCTCTACGCCGAGGGCGAGGTGGCGCCGAAGATGATGTCGATCGGCCTTCACTGCCGGCTCGTCGGCCGGCCCGGACGCGCCCTCGCGCTCGCGCGGTTCGTTGATTATGCGCTGACCCACGATCGCGTCTGGATCCCGACCCGGCTCGACATCGCCCGCCACTGGATCGCCAAGCATCCCCCGCCGGGCGGCTGGAAGCCGTCCGCGCTTACCCGGACGCTGTTTATCGAGCGCTTCGGCGGGATTTATGAGCACTCGCCATGGATCGCGGCGGCGGCCTACGGCGCGGGTCTGGCGACCGCCGACACGCCGAACGCGCTGGCGAAGGCGCTCGCCGCCGCTGCGGCGAAGGGGACGAGGGAACAGAAGCGCGCGCTGATCGAAGCGCACCCGGATCTCGCGGGCAAGCTCGCTCTCGCCAAGACGCTAACCGCGGACTCGACACGCGAGCAGGCGAGCGCCGGGCTTGACCGGCTGTCGCCCGACGAGCTGCGCCAATTCGGCGAGCTCAACGACGCCTATCGCGCGAGGTTTGGCTTCCCATTCATCATGGCGGTCAAGGACAAGAGCACAGCCGACGTTCTCGCCGCCTTTCGCACTCGTCTGGCCAATGACGCCGATGCGGAAACGAAGACCGCGCTCGCCGAGATCGACCGGATTGCTGCGCTCAGGCTCAAGGACATCCTGCCTTGAACGCCGCTGCTCGCATCATTCGTGGCCGCGTCCTCTCGTTCACCGACGATCCGGCTGAGAGCGGCTCGCGCGCTTATTCCCTCATCGACAATGGAGCCGTGCTCGTTAACGGCGGTCTGATCGAGGCGGTCGGCGAGTCGCACGACATTCTTGCCCGCGCGCCCCAGGGCGCGCTCATCGAC
>DATCEJ010000508.1:0-18325 GCA_036510135.1 Roseiarcus sp.
AAAGCGGAGGCGGAAGCATCGCCTCAGGCCCTCGCGCCGCCGCTTGGGGCAATGGCGGTCCGCGCGCTGAGGGGCGGCGAGCGGGTCGCCGTTCAGAAACGGCAGCGCCGCCTGTCCGCAAATCGAGCCTCGGCTGTGCCCTCGCTCTGGCGCGCCCCTCACGCCGCCCCGCGGCCCACGATCCGAACAAACCGGACCGGCGCGCTCACGCCGCGCAACATCGCCGTTTCCTCGATCTGCGTCCGATCCATGAGCGCCGCCGCCGTTTCGGCGTCTCCGGCCACCACCTCCGACACGATCAGTTCGCCGCCACGACATTCATGTTCCAGCCGCGCCGCGATATTCACAGTGGCGCCGAAATAATCGAGCACGTCGCCGGTCGTGACCGCGATGCACGCTCCGGCATGAAGGCCGAGCTTCAACACGATGGGTGTCGCGCCGTCACCACGCGCGGAGTTGAAGCTTGCGACATCGTCCTGGATCGCGAGCGCCGCACGAACCGCATCATCGGGACGGGAGAAGGCGGCCATCACCGCGTCGCCCACGGTCTTGACGACAAAACCATGATTGCGCTGCACCCGGCCTGCGAGGAACGAAAAATGGTCCCGAACGAGGTTATAGGCCGGGGCGTCGCCAAGCGCGTCGTAGAGTTCGGTCGAGCCTTTGAGGTCGGTGAACATGATGGCGATCCAGCCGATCTCGGCATTGTCGCCGGGACGCAGCAATTGCTCGGGGGAAAGCCGGCGGAAAGCGGGCATGGCGATCACGCGTTCCCCGGTCAGCGCGTCGCTCGCCCAATTGCGGTCCTCGACGACAAAGACGAGAGGCTTGTCGCGCTCGTTGCGAATCGCGAGCTCGTTTCCGCCGCTCGCCTCTTCAAGCAAAATCTCATCGCCGCGCGCCACGAGCGTCGGCAGGATTCCATCGGCGCCGATGTCGCGATCGGCTTCGGCGCCGGCCTCCACGGTGCGAAACCGGTAGGGGCCCGGCGCCAACGCCAGATCAAAGGTCCTGGCCGACTGGGCCGCAACCTCGCCCTGAAACTTGACGTGTCGCGCGGAGCCCGGGCCGAGCATGCACATCTCCCCGTCGAGGGGGGGACGAATCCAGGGCGCGGGATGGAAGGTCAGCTCGACGTTGCGGCTGAAATTGCGCGCGTAGTCGATGTTGCAGGACGAGCAATGGGCGCCTTTCGGCAGATCCTGAAGCCGGCTTACGCGGGACTTCGCGCCGCGGCAGCGCGGGCACAAAAGCTCCCATCCCATCGCCACGAGGCCCTTGCGCGCCGCCGCCAGGAACAATTCCACTGCGTGATCCGATGGGGCGGACCAGAGCGTCGCCAGCGCTACGGGGCGAATGCTGCGCAGATCGACGATCGGCGCATGCCGCAAATAATCGATGAGGTTCGGCGCAAGACCATGCGAGGCCGGGTCGCGCGCGAGTTCCGCGTCAAGCGCATCGAGCCGTTGGCGGGCGGCGGGCTCGACCAGGTCCTCGACGCTCCAGCCCGGGACAAGCGCGGAACCGTCGCTCTCGCGGATAATCCGCTCGATCCCCGCCGCGGCCTTTCCGAACTGAGCGTCAAAGACGCCTGCATGCTTCATCGCAAATCCCAGGAGGCCGGCGGGTTCGGCCATGCCGGTGAAGATCACCCGACAGCCTTCGCCTTCGGCAACGAGCTCGCAAGCCCACTCCCACCTCCGCATCGGGCCGCTTTGATAGTTTCGGACCTGGGAAAGGCGATGGTTCTCCCGCCATTCGCCAAACTCCTCCTCCCAACGCGCCGGGAAAGGCCCGAGCTTGCCACGGACAAAGCGTCGGACACGGCCCTGAGGATCTGTCCGTTCCTCGAACCGGACGGGGGCGTAGCCATTTAACGCCCAAAGGCGCGCTGTGTCCGAGACGAACGGCCAAATCGCCGCCGGAGACTTGGCGAAATAATGCTCGCGGCGATAGCGATAGACGGCGCTGCTCTTTGCCCTCACGGCGGCCTCCACGTCGCCTCGCTCGCAGCGACGGCGATCGAACGCGCGCTGAGCAGGATAAAGATCGACAAGCTGCGTTACGGCCATGCCATGCGTCAATAAGAGGCGGGGTTCGGTTGGGAAATGCGGAGCGGGCGCGTGCGATCGAGCTTCGGTGGGAGAGCCTTCAACGTCACGAGAATGGTTGTTGGCTTGTCAGGCGCCGATCAAGTGGCGCAGTCTGTCACGGCTGCCATTTTGCTTAAGTGGGATGGGAGGAATTCGAATGATTCCGGCATTCGCGGAGACCACGAGCGGCGGGCGATTGTTCTACTGGAATTTGGACGGGAGTGTAGGATTACGCGGAGCCAACAGATTTGACGACGTTATGTTCGTTCAATGGTGTCTCTACAAAGCGTCCAAATGGGATGGCATTGATAGAGCGGCAAGGGTGAATGCGCCCAATGTAAACGGACAGGCCGTTCGAGAGGCGTTCGCCAGAACGAATGTCAACGGAAGCTGTACGGGCATGAAAACCGACAATCTCGTCGAGAAAATCACATTTCTTCAGTCGCTGATCTCGGTGGATATGGATGGCCGCGTCGACCCGATGCTGAAGTCAGCACGGTACACGACCTCTATTGGCAGTAAGGACGTGTATTTGATCATGAGGTTGAATCAAATCCTCAAGGAAGTCCACCCGCGAGAATATCCGCGGCTCGACCTCATGCCGGAGTTCGTGTGGCGCATCTCAGACAAAGTGAAGCCTGTTTTTTGGAATTAACGGGCGAAAGTCATCAATAATTCATCTGTATTGTGCGTTGGAGGCGCCGTCTAACCGCGGCGCGCGCGGTTTGAGCAGTGGACTCTGTCAGCCGGCGTGGATTCTGAAAAGACGCCGACGACATTTCTTTTACGAAAAACAGAATCCGTGCTAGCGTTTCCATGTCGCTGGATTCGACCGGGCGGCTCGCGAACGGGTTCGCGCCGCGGCGTGAGCAAACGGAGAGAAATTTTTCCTTGGATTCGCCGTAACCCATTGAAAAGGCCTAATTCGACCAAGGGAATCCAAGGAAAAACAAGCTTTTTTCCTTGGTTTTATTTGGTTTTCCTTGGATTTATTTGGCGGCGTCCCGCGCGTGGGTCGCGCCCTCAAGACGCGCGCCGCATCGCACCGCCGGCGGCGTCCGCGATCGACTTCGCGCCGAACAGGATGAAGATCACGCCGACGAGCCGCGTCACCGCGACGCCATGGGTGAGGAAAAAGCGCCGCACCGGGGCCAAGCCGGCGGCGAAGATCAGGGTTACGTCGGCAAGCAGGAAGCCGGCGAAGGCGGCGACGAACATCTGGGGCGCGTCGGCCATTTTGAGCGCCCCGATGGTGGGGGCGACGATGGCCGAGAACATCGCCAGCGCCACCGGATAGGATTTGGGATTGGTGAGACCGAAAGCCATGCCTGTCGCGAGCGGCCTCTTGGCGCCGATCGTGCGCGGCGGCGCATCCTTCTTGGTCATGACCGCCCGCGCGCCGAGATAGAGGAGGTAGAGCCCGCAAGCGAAGCCGAGCAGCTCGAACAGAGTGGGACCGATGCGGTTCGCGCCGACAATCGCCGCCACCGCAAGCGCGCCCCAGGTCACGTCGCCGACCAGATGACCACAGATGAACCAGGCCCCGGCCGCGCGCCCGCGCGAGGCGGCAAGCGTGAACAGGGCGAGGAACGCGGGCCCCGGCGTAACGACGTAAAGATAGGCCGCGGCGAGCGAAGCGAGGAGGATTTTGAGATCGGTCATCTTGTCCTGGCATAGACCATGGTATATATCATTTGTCAAAGGCAGAGCAGGATGAGTCAAACCGCAAGACTATTCAAGAACGGGCGCAGCCAGGCGGTGCGTCTGCCTGCGGCCTACCGCTTCGAGGGCGAGGAAGTCTACATCCGTCGCGACCCCGCGACCGGCGACGTGATTCTGTCGACTAAGCCGCGCTCCTTCGACCGCTTTTTCGCCGCCCTCGCAAAAGCTGAAATCCCGGATGATTTCCTTTCAGCCGGCGAGCGCCGGCAGGTGGGGACAGAGCGCGATCCTTTCGAAGGCTGGGAGGAATGACACGCTTCATGCTCGACACCAACGCGGCGAGCGGATTGGTGAAGGGTCAGCCGAAAGTCATCGCGCGATTCAAGGCCGAGGCGCCGGACAGCGTCTGCCTTTCGGCGGTGACGGAAGGCGAGATGCTGTACGGCGTCGCCAGGCGACCTGAAGCGCGAAGGCTGCGCGCCGCATTGAATGAGTTTCTCGCGGCGATCGATGTCCTGCCCTGGACGAGCGCAACGGCACGCCGCTATGCGAACCTTCGGGCGGGCCTCGAACGCCAAGGACGGCCGCTCAGCGCGCTCGACCTGATGATCGCCGCTCACGCGGTGGAGCACGACATGACGCTGGTGACCAATGATCGGGCCTTTAGCGCCATTTTCGGACTCCGTCTCGAGGATTGGACGCAAGCCTGAACTTTAGCTCCCTCCCTCGATCAGCCGCTTCAACTTATAGAGGGCTTCGAGCGCGTCACGCGGGCTCAATGTGTCGGGATCGAACGCCATGAGCGTGGCGCGCAAGTCGTCAGGCGGGGGCGCCGCAGGCGGCTCGCGCGGCTCATAGGAGAACAGCGGCAGCGCGTCGAGCGAGCCGCTGGAACGCGACGCCTCGAGGCTCGCAAGCACCTGGCGCGCGCGCTTGACGACCGAGGGTGGCAGACCCGCGAGCTTCGCGACCTGAATGCCGTAAGAGCGGTCGGCGGCGCCGTGGACGACCTCATGCAGGAAGGCCAGCGTTCCTTTGAACTCGGTGACCCGCATTGTGAGGTTGACGAGCCGAGGCAGCGTCTCAGCGAGAGCCGTTAGCTCGTGGAAATGGGTGGCGAACAAAGCCCGCGATCGGTTGACCGCGCTCAGATGTTCGACGCAGGCATAGGCGATCGAGAGCCCGTCGAAGGTCGCCGTGCCGCGGCCGATCTCGTCCAGGATCACCAGTGAACGCCCCGTCGCCTGGTTGAGAATAGCCGCGGTTTCGACCATCTCGACCATGAAGGTCGAACGGCCGCGCGCCAGATCGTCAGCCGCGCCGACACGCGAGAACAGCCGGTCGACGATCCCGATATGCGCGCGAGACGCCGGGACATAGGCCCCCATCTGCGCGATGAGCGCGATCAGCGCATTCTGCCTTAAATAGGTCGATTTGCCCGCCATGTTCGGGCCGGTGACGATGGCGATGCGCCCACCCTCGCCTGCTTCTCCCGTGAGATCGCAGTCATTGGCGACGAAGGGTTCGCCCGCTTGCTTGAGCGCCGCCTCGACCACCGGATGGCGCCCGCCCTCAATTCTGAAGCTCAACGAGGCGTCGACCACGGGCCGTGTCCAAACGCGCTTGACCGCGAGTTCGGCGAGCGCCGCGGCGACGTCGATCTCGGCAAGCGCCGCGCCGAAGCCGCGCAGGCGTTCACCCTCCGCGACGCAGGCCTGACGCAGGCGTTCGAACGCCCCGAGTTCGAGCGCGAGCGCGCGGTCGGCCGCGGACGCGATGCGCGAGGCGAGATCAGCAAGCGCGCTGGTCGAAAAGCGCATCGCGCCGGCCATCGTCTGGCGATGAATGAAGGTCGCGTTATGCGGAGCCTTGAGCAGCATCTCGCCCGCGGCCTGAGGCGTCTCGATGAAATAGCCAAGAAAGTTGTTGTGCTTGATCCTGAGCTGCCTGACGCCCGCTTCGTCGGCGTAGGACGCCTGCAGCCCCGCGATCACGCGGCGGCTTTCGTCGCGCAGGCTTCGCGCTTCGTCGAGCGCGGCCACCACGCCCGAGCGGACAAACCCGCCGTCGCGCTTGAGAAGCGGCAAGTCGTCGGCGAGCGTGGCTGCGAGATCGCGCTCAAGTTCGGTGCAATCGGCGCGCAGCCGCGCATAGGCGCTCAGAAGCTCGGGCGGGAGATCCTGAGCGGCCTCGAGGATGCTGGCCAGTGTCACCGCCGCGGCGAGGCCCTCGCGGACGGCGGCAAGGTCGCGCGGACCGCCGCGGTCGAGGCTCAGGCGCGCAAGCGCCCGCAGAAAGTCGGGCGCGTGCATGAGCGCCCGGCGCAAGGCGTCGCGCATCGGCGCCGCCTCAACCAGGAAATCAAGCGAATCGAGCCGCCGGTTGACAGCCTCCGGATCCGTCAACGGACTCGCCAGCCGCTCGGCGAGCAGGCGCGCGCCAGCCGGGGTCACGGTGAGGTCGATCGTGGCCAGGAGCGAACCTTCGCGCGCGCCGCTCAAGGTTCGTGTGAGCTCGAGGTTGGCGCGGGTCGCCGGATCGATCTCGAGGCTCGTCCCGCGCGCGCGCCGGGTCGGGGCTGAGAGCGCCGGCCGGGCCTCGAACTGGGTGCGCTTGACGTAAGCCAGCGCGAGAGCGGCGGCGGCGATCTCGGCGCGGCTGAAGGCGCCGAAGCCGTCGAGGGTTTCGACGCCATAGAACTCGCAAACCCGGCGTTCAGCCGCCGCCCCGTCGCCGCCGTCACGCGCAAGCGGCGTCGCGGGAACGCGCATCTCGCGGACGATCTGAGAAAATAAGCGCTCGTCGTAGACCGCTTGCGATGCGACGACCTCGCTCGGCTCCAGGCGCGCGATCTCCGCGGCAAGGCCGGTTTCGGCGGTCTCGCTGAGCGCGACCGCCCCCGTCGACAGATCGAGCGCCGCGAGCCCGTAAACCTGCCGTCCTTCACTCGAACGCAGCTTCTGGACGGCTACCAGAAGACGCGCGCGGCCGGGCTCGAGCAGCCGCTCCTCAGTGATCGTGCCCGGCGTGACCAGCCGCACGACGTCGCGCTTGACGACCGACTTCGGTCCTCTTTTCTTCGCCGCCGCCGGATCTTCCATCTGCTCGCAGACGGCGACGCGATGGCCTAGCGCGATCAGCCGGTTGAGGTAGTCGTCGGCGCGCTCGACAGGCACCCCGCACATGCGGATGTCCTCGCCTTCGTGCTTTCCGCGCTTCGTGAGGACGATGCCGAGCGCCCGGCTCGCGATTTCCGCGTCGTCGAAGAACAGCTCATAGAAGTCGCCCATTCGGTAGAACAACAGGCAGCCCGGATTAACCGCTTTGATCTCGAGATATTGCGCCATCATCGGCGTGAGGCGCGCGGCGGTCTCGGAATTGGGGCTGTCGCTGGAGGCGTCCATCGCCTCAACCTAGCAAATCAGCCGCGGGCGCGCAGGGCCGGGCGGGAGATATCCACGGGCGCCGTGATCAGGCCGCTGTCGCCGACGGCAGCGCATCGCGGCGCGCCTTCATGGCTTTGGCGGCCATCGTATAGCCTCCGCCGGCGCCGTCAACGAAATGGACGTGGCCGCGCTGGGTCGCGGAGGGAACGAAGCACGTCACCTGCGCCGCCGCCTGCCGGAAGACGCCCCAAAGGACAAACCCGTCGGCGGCGGCAAGCCGGACCTCGAGCGCGTCGGCGAACTCAGGGGTGCAGTCGAGCGTCATCCGCAGGCCGTCGTCGAATTTGCGAAAATCGGCGTTGGCGACAAGCTCGCTCGCGTAGGTCGCCGCGTCGAAGCGACCGACCTTGAGCTTGAAAGTATGGAGGACAATCGCGATGCAATAGCCGCGGATCGCCGCGAACCGCGCCTTCGCCTGGCGCAGCCCCGAGGCCTTCCTGACCCGTGTCTCAAGCGCGATCGCCCTGCCCGGATTCCCCGGCCGCAGGCTCGTCATAGTGACCGGCCGCTCGCTCGACGGGACAGCGAGCGCCGATTTGACGATCTCGTCGATAAGCGTCGCAAATCGTGGGTCGTTTCCGCGCGGCGCGACGATCAGCGACAGAACGAGTCCGTGCTTCGCCGGCGCCACGCCCCAGCGGCAGGAGAGGCCGGAAAGATCCGGCCTGGCGCCCGGCGCCGCCAGCGGCAGAGCATAAGCGCCGCGCTTGGCCGCGGCGTCGAACCAGGTGAGGCCGCCGCCGGCGAACATCGCATAGATGCAAGGCGGGGCCGCGGCGAAGCGCGCGACTCTGACGTCGTATCCCGCCGCCCGGATTTCGCCGACCGGCGCCATCGCGACGCGCAACTCGAAGTGAAACTCCTCGCGCGCGAAAGCGGCCATCGCCTGGAGCGCCTTGGCGGCGGGGGCTGCATCGGACGACGACACGGCGAAGCTCGCGCCGTCGCCGCCAAACACGAAGGGAAACGGCCGTCGGTCCAGCGCGTTGGCGACAGCCGCGATCGCGCCCGCGCCGACCATGTTGACCGCCTTGTATCGGCCATCGGCGACGGCTTTGGTCGAGCCGACCACATCGGCGAAGCCGACGACCCAGTCGTCGGGCAGCGGACGAAAGTTCTCGCCTCTCACCGCGTCGGCGAAATTGTCGACCACCGGAATGGTCTCGTAGAAGTCGTCGGCCATGTCCGCCCAATCTTCGCGCGAGAAGCTCAAGACTAACGCGATTACGGATCGAATGCCTCAGAGTTTCGAACGCAGCTCGGTCTGGATCAGCGGCCCGGCTCCCGCGCCCAGCACGACATCCCGCCCACGCTCGATCGCTTGACGTACGAACGCCTTGGCCGCCGCCACAGCCTCCGGCAGGGGAGCGCCGAGAACGATGTTGGCGGCGATGGCGCTCGACAGCGTGCATCCGGTGCCATGCAGATTTTTGGAAGCAAGTCTTGGCGCAGCGAAGCGGCGAATCGCGTCCTCCGTCACCAAGAGGTCCACCGCTTCGTCGCCTTCAAGGTGGCCGCCCTTCATCAAAACCGCGTGGGGGCCAAGCTTCAACAGCGCCGCGCCCTGGCGCGCCATGTCGCCTTCGCTGCGCGCGATCGGCTCGGCTAACAGCGCAGCCGCCTCGGCCAGATTGGGAGTCAGACAATCGACGAGCGGAAGCAACGCGTGGCGGATCGTCTCGACGAAGCCAGCGCCGCTTAGGGCGTCGCCCGACGAGGCGATCATGACGGGATCGTAGATGAGGAAGAAGGCCCTCATCCGGCCCTCCGGGCCACCTTCTCCCCGAGGGAGAAGGGCTTCGCGCCGTTCCCGGGCCGGAGAGGGGAGTCTCTCCGCGACCACGTTGGCGATCTCCGCACTGCCGAGCATGCCGATCTTGATCGCCGTGACGGCGAAGTCCTCGAGGACCGCCTCGATCTGCGCGCTAACGATTTCAGGCGGCGGGTGGTGGATCGCCCGAACGCCGCGCGTATTCTGAGCAGTGAGCGCCGTGACCACGCTCGCGGCGTAGACGCCGAACGCCGCAAAGGTCTTGAGGTCGGCTTGAATTCCGGCGCCGGCGCCCGAATCAGAGCCGGCGATGGTCAAAGCGATCGGTAGCCCCTGCGTCACGCCGGCCGCGTCGCCGCTATCCATTCTCTCGCGCGCTGCTCCGGATCGGCGTTGAGCGTGATGTCCGTCACGACCGAGACAATGTCGGCGCCCGCGGCGAGGCACAGTTTCGCCCGTTCGACGTTCAGTCCGCCGATCGCGACCAGCGGGATCGCGCCGATGCGGCGCTTCCACACGCCGATCGTCTCGAGCCCCTGTGGCGGGAACGCCATTGCCTTTAGGATCGTCGGATAGATCGGCCCGAGCGCGACATAGTCGGGAGCAAAGGAAAGAGCTCTTACCAGCTCAGCATCGTCATGGGTGCTGATTCCGAGCCTGATTCCCGCCTTGCGCAGGGCGAGTACGTCCGCTTCGTCGAGATCGCCCTGCCCGAGGTGAACCCAGTCCGCTCCCGAGTCGATGGCGATTTCCCAGTGATCGTTGACGACGAGCTCCGCGCCTGAACGGCGGCAGATGGTCAGCGCATGGTGCATCTCGCTGCGGAGACGGTCCTCGGCCGCATCCTTTATTCGCAGTTGGATGAATCTCGCGCCTACGCCCACAAGCCGTCCGACCCAGACCGCGCTGTCGACAATTGGATAGAAGGAATCCAGACCGCTCACGTGAGCACAGCCCGGCCGACCACGGGCGTCGAGGGCGCGGCCATGTCGCGCGACTCCATGGGGCCCGCCAGGAACGCGGCGCGGCCGGCCTCGATCGCCTGACCGAAAGCGCGCGCCATCGCGACGGGATCGCCCGCCTTCGCGACAGCGGTATTGAGCAGAACGCCGTCGTAGCCAATCTCCATCGCCGCGGCCGCATGCGACGGCAGGCCGACGCCGGCATCGACGATCAGCGGAATTTCGGGGAAATGCGCTCGCAGCGTTCTTAGGCCGAACACATTGTTGAGACCCTTGCCGGAGCCGATCGGCGCGCCCCAGGGCATCAGCACCTGGCATCCCGCCTCGATCAGTCGCTCGGCGACCACGAGATCTTCGGTCGTGTAGGGGAAAACCTGGAAACCGTCGGCCGAAAGAATCCGCGCAGCCTCAACGAGGCCGAATGGGTCGGGCTGAAGCGTGTCGGCTTCGCCAATCACTTCGAGCTTGACCCAGGGCGTGCCGAACACTTCGCGGGCCATCTGAGCCGTCGTCACCGCCTCTTTCACGCTGTAACAGCCGGCGGTATTGGGCAATATGCGCGCGCCAATGTCGCGGATCAGCCGCCAAAAATCCTGCCCCTCTTTCAGGCGGGCCGACTCGCGCCGCAGCGACACGGTGAGAATTTCGGCTCCGCTCGCACGCGCGGCCTCGGCGAGAATCGCTGGCGAGGGATATTGCGACGTGCCAAGCATCAGCCGCGAGTGGAGCTTGACGCCGTAGAGGATGAAATCAGGGTTGAAGATCATGGGCCTCACCCGCCCTGCCGCGGCGCGAGGATTTCGATCCGGTCGCCGTCCTTGAGCGCCGTCGCTTGACGGACCCGCGCGGGCACGAACTCGCCGTTGAGCGCGGTCGCAACCTTGGCCTCGCCGAAGGCGAGCGATTGCAGGGCTTCCGCGAGCGTAGCGGCAGGAACGTCCTGCATTTCGCCGTTGACGACGAGCCTCATACGAGCGCCCCCGACCGCTCGAACGCCAGCGTCGCCGCGCGCTCCGCGAAAGCCGGCGCAAGCAGGAAGCCGTGGCGAAAAAAGCCGTTGACGAAAATGCGGTCGCCGCGCTCCTCGATGCGCGGCTCGTTGTCGGGATAAGCTGGCCGCACGTCGGCGCTCATCTCGAGGATCTCTGCCTCTCCGAACGCCGGATGAAGCGCGTAGGCCGCGCTCAGAAGCTCGATCGCCGAGCGCACGCTGACGGCGCCCTTCTCGGCGCTCTCGATCATTGTCGCGCCGATCATGAATTCGTTGTTCGCACGCGGCACGACATAGAGGGGAATGCGAGGATGCAGAAAACGCACCGCGCGCGTTAGCGTCACCTCGCGCGAGCGGATGCGCATCATTTCGCCGCGCACGCCGCGCAGTTCGGGAAGCGCCTTGCGAGCCGCCCATCCGCGGCAATCGACAACGAGATCCGCCTCGCCAGGCGCGTCTCCATCCATACCAAAGCGAATTTCTCCGCCTTTCGCGCGCAATCGCTCCGTCAGCGCCGACAACGCAACGCGCGGGTCCAGATGGCCTTCATGCGCGAAGAACAGGCCTTTACGAAACCGCCCGGCAAGATCCGGCTCCAGCTCCGCGATGCGCTCCTCGTCCACGCGTGCATGCGAAGACGTGCGCGCCGCGAACCGGTCGATCTCGCCTGCGTCGCGGGGCGACGCGACCACCAGCGTACCCTTGCGCGTCACGCCGGGCACGCGCGCGTCCCACCAGCCGATCGCCCCTTGGCCAAGCTCAACCACGCTTTGCGGAGCGCTTTCGCCCTCGCAGAACGGAGCGAGCATCCCGCCCGCGAGCCACGATGCGTTGCCGCCAATCTCACGCGACCGCTCGAGAAGCGTGACCTTTGCGCCACGCTCGGCGAGCGTGAGCGCGGTCGTCAGGCCGGCGACGCCGGCGCCGACGACAATCGCCCGCATCGCCTCATTCCGCTGCATCGACGTAAAGGGCTCCGCCCTTCTCGAGGAATTCGCGCGACTTCTCCGCCATGCCAGCCATCGCCTCGGCTTCCTTGCGAAGATCCTGCGTGATCTGCATCGAACAGAACTTCGGCCCGCACATCGAGCAGAAATGCGCGACCTTGTGACCGTCCTTCGGCAGGGTCTCGTCGTGGAACTTCCGCGCTGTGTCGGGGTCGAGCGACAGGTTGAACTGATCCTCCCAGCGGAAGTCGAAGCGCGCTTGGCTCACCGCGTCATCGCGGATCTGCGCGGCGGGATGACCCTTGGCGAGATCCGCGGCATGCGCCGCGATGCGGTAGGTGATGACGCCAGTCTTGACGTCCTCGCGATCCGGCAGACCGAGATGCTCCTTCGGCGTCACGTAGCAGAGCATCGCTGTGCCGAACCAGCCGATCATCGCGGCGCCAATCCCCGACGTGATGTGGTCGTAGCCCGGCGCAATGTCCGTGGTCAGCGGCCCCAGCGTGTAGAAGGGGGCCTCGCCGCATTCGCGAAGCTGCTTCTCCATATTGACCTTGATCTTGTGCATCGGCACATGACCCGGCCCTTCGATCATCACCTGGCAACCCTTGTCCCAGGCGACCTTGGTCAGTTCGCCGAGCGTCTCCAGTTCCGCGAATTGCGCGCGGTCGTTGGCGTCGGCGATCGAGCCCGGACGCAGGCCGTCGCCGAGCGAGAACGACACGTCATACTTGCGCATGATGTCGCAGATCTCGTCGAATTTCTCGTACAAAAAGCTCTCGCGGTGGCCGGCGAGGCACCAGCGCGCCATGATCGAGCCGCCACGCGAAACGATGCCGGTCACGCGCTTCGCGGTCAGCGGCACGTAGCCTAAGCGCACGCCGGCGTGGATGGTGAAATAGTCGACGCCCTGCTCGGCCTGCTCGATCAGCGTATCCTTGAAGACTTCCCAGTCGAGCTTGAGAGGATCGCCGCCAACCTTCTCCAGCGCCTGATAGATCGGCACCGTTCCGATCGGAACCGGCGCGTTGCGGAGGATCCAGGAGCGGATGTTGTGAATGTTGCGCCCGGTCGAAAGGTCCATGACCGTGTCGGCGCCCCAACGGATCGCCCACACCATCTTCTCGACTTCCTCGGCGACGCCCGAGCTCACCGCGGAATTGCCGATGTTGGCGTTCACTTTCACCAGAAAATTGCGACCGATCGCCATCGGCTCGAGTTCGAGGTGATTGATGTTGGCGGGAATGATCGCTCGTCCCAGCGCCACTTCGGCGCGCACGAATTCCGGCGTGATGAATTCGGGGACGGCGGCGCCAAAACTCTCGCCGTCGCCTAGACGCTCGGCCGCGCGTTCGACCGCGGCCTCGCGAGCCAGGTTCTCGCGATGGGCGACATAGATCATCTCTTCGGTGATGATCCCGGCGCGGGCGAATTCGAACTGGGTGACGAGTTGGCCAAGCCTGCCCGCGCGCAGCGTCCGTTCGGCGGGACAGAGTGGCGCAAGACGATCCGTGGAAACGTTGCCATTGTCCTCGGGCTTGATCGCGCGCGGCTGCACTTCGACAAAGTTACGGGCTTCAATCCAGGCCTCGCGCACGGGCTTCAGCCCGCTGGCCAGATCGATCGTTGCGTTGCTCTCGGTATAGGGCCCGGACGGATCGTAGACCCGCACAGACCCCTCGTTCGGGCCGGAGAGGGCGATCTCGCGAAACGGAACGCGAATGTCGGGACTGCCGTCGAGCGCGGCGTAGACCTTGCGAGAGCCAATAATCGGCCCAGTGGTCACAGTTCGCGGCGCGGCGAATTTGGGAATTTCGTTCATGGCCGTCTCCTCGCGTATCAATTCGTGAGGGAACGAGCGAACCAAATGGAGAAACGCGGCCGCTACGTCCCTTCGCCGGCATGACCCGGATCAGGTTCAAAGGGTTCGGCTTGTCGCCGTCTCAGCCCCGTTCGGGACGCCCCTCGAGCAAAATGAATGTGGTCCTGGCCGCCCGGACTGTCAACTCTCCAGGAAAGTGACTGTTCCGTGCCTTCGCGGGGTCGATGCCGCGCAACGCCCCGAAGTGTCCGCGCCCGCCTTACCCGTTCGTGGGCATAGCCGGCCGGCCGCTTGCGCGCTTGCGGGCGGCGAAGCGCGCCGCCAGATGGGCGAGGCCGGGAACGCGTCTGGTCACGGTGGCGGCGCGCAAACGCCATTGGCGGAGCATCGCGGCGGCCGCGTTTTTGTAAGGGGCCACGATTTGCTCGGCATAGTGATGAAACGCCATCACCTTCTCATACGCCCGAACGAACCACGGCATGGTCATCAGCCTGTGTTTCGTCAGATCGAAGATCGCCGGAATGAGGCTAACCGCAATGAGCTTCAGCACGATCCATGCGATGGCTCCGCTGACGACATAGCCCATCGCGATCGCAACGGTGGCTACCGTCAGGAGCGGCTCCACGATCAGAAGCGGCACCAGGAAAATCAGCAGGACCAGCGGCGCCGGCAACCGGTCAACGAGCGAGGCGAAGGCCTGCTTGAAACGCGCCCACGGCACCAAGCTAGCAAGCGCCCGGCCGATTGCGACCAGCCCGTCCCACGCCCAGGCGACCAGCAAAAACACCATCGCCAGCGCGAGCAGAGCTGTCCGTCTCACCCTAGGGCGCTTCATACCGACAAGAATCCCCCGAAACCCCGCAATAACTCAACTTCACGACCGTGTGATGATGGCGGTCAAACGCGGCGAGCGCAAGGCGCTATGCGCCGCAATATGGCCATTAATCCCTTGTTAACGCTGCCGCCGGGTTGCGAGGCGTTGGTCATCGTATAGCAAGGTGTCGGTAAGCTTATCGATACCTTACGTTAACTCGTGGGGCGGCTAGTTTAGCGGTGGCGGGGTGGTCGGGAGTGGCAGGATGTTCGCGAACATGACCCGGAAGCCGATCGCACTGGCGGCGGCGCTCGCGCTCGGCCTGGCCTTGAGCGCCTGCGCGCACAATACCACCAACAACCTCGCCGCAGGCGCTGGCGCTGGCTATGGCGCGTCCGGCCCGGGCAGCGTGCAGGAATTCAACCAGACCGTCGGCGACCGTGTTTTCTTCACCACCGATCAGACCGACCTCTCAGCCACCGCCCAGGCGACGCTGGACAAGCAGGCGGCGTGGCTCAATCAATACAACAAATACGGCTTCACCATCGAAGGCCATGCCGACGAGCGGGGCACGCGCGAATACAATTTCGCCCTTGGCGAGCGCCGCGCCCAGGCGGTGCACGATTATCTCGCCGCCAAGGGCGTGTCCGCTTCGCGGATGAGGACGATCAGCTATGGCAAGGAGCGGCCGGTCGCGGTTTGCGACGACATTTCCTGCTGGTCGCAGAATCGCCGCGCCGTCACCGTGCTCAACGGGGCGGCCGGCAGTTGAGAAAAGCCTGCAAGCCACGGCGCGCGAACGCGCGCCCGACTTAAAATCGACAGATGCCGAGCCTATGGACCGGGCAAGCGAAGGCAATCAGGATACTTCCAGTGACGTCGTCGTTTCGCCATAGCCTCGTCGCTTTGTTCGTCGCCTGCGTCACGCTCGCAGCGCCGGCTCAAGCGCAGTTCGATATCTTCCACCGCCAGGCTCCGCCGCCCGCCAACATTCCGGGCGGAGCGGAAGACCCCAACGACGCGGCCGGGCTGGTGATGCGCGTCAACCGCCTCGAGGAAGAGCTTCGCCAGGCCACCGGCCAGATCGAGGAATTGCAGAACGCGCAACGTCGGCTCGAGGCGCAACTGCAGAAGTTCCGCCAGGATGTCGAATTCCGGTTCGGCGATCGCTCCGGCGGCGCCCCGCCGGACTCGGACATCACCGAAGCGCCGCTGGCCCCCGACCACCCGGTCGGCGCTCCGAGGCCAAGAAGGTCGGACGCATTCGACCCCAACGCCGATCCAAATGCTCCAGGCGCGCCACGGCCGTTGGGAACGACTTCGCCGAGCGCCCCGCTCGTGCGCGAGTCCTCAGCGCCCTTGGCGCGCGAACAGGCTGCTCCCGGCGCTCCGCTCGAACTCGGCAAGGGACCTCCGGCAGCCCCGCCCCCAACCGCGAGCGGACCAACGATTGTCGGCTCCGGGGTTGCCATGCTCGATCAGCCGCGTGAGCAGTACAATTCCGCGCTACAGGCTTTTCAGGCAGGGCAATATCCAGAGGCGGAGACTGGATTCAAGGCGTTTCTCGCCGCAAATCCAGCGCATCGCCTGAGCCCGGACGCGATCTACTACATCGGCGAATCCTACCTCCAGCGCTCGCGCCCCCGGGAGGCCGCGGAACAATTTCTCAAGGTCACGACCGACTATTCCAAATCGTCGCGGGCGCCGGAAAGCATGGTGCGGCTGGGGCAGACGCTCGCCGCGCTCGGCAATTCCGATCAGGCTTGCGCGACGCTGGGCGAATTCGGCAAGCGCTACCCGACGGCGTCCGCCTCGGTGAAGAAGCTGGCCGAGCACGAGAGCGCCAAGGATCATTGTTGAGCGCCAGGCGCTCGCACGCTTTCTCGTCGGCTGACATCGACGCGCTGTTCGCCCCGTTTGGGCGCGCTAAGGCGCTTCTGATCGCCGTTTCCGGCGGCCCCGATTCGACGGCGCTGCTTCTGATGGCGGCCGAATGGGCGAAACGGCGCGGCAAGACGCGGGTTGATGCGGCGACAGTCGACCACGGGCTTCGACCGGAAAGCGCCGAGGAGGCCGAAGCCGTCGCCGCGCTTTGCGCTCGGCTGGGGGTCGGCCATCGCATTCTTCGTTGGAAAGGCGTGAAGCCAACGAGCCGCCTGCAGGAGCGCGCCCGCGACGCGCGCTACCGCCTGCTCGTCGATCACGCGAAGGCGATCGGCGCCGACGCGCTCATGACCGCTCATCACGCCGACGATCAGGCGGAGACCGTGCTCTTTCGTCTGTTGCGCGGGTCTGGCCTCACGGGCCTGCGCGGCATGGACGCCATGACCGCGCGCGACGGCATGACGATCGCCCGGCCGCTGATGGGCTTGAAGAAACGCGATCTCGTCGCCTTCGCCAAGGCGCGCGCGGCGCCGTTCATCGACGACCCGTCCAATTCCGATCCACGCTTCGCCCGCACCCGCCTGCGCGCGCTTCTCGCGCGACTCGATGAAGAAGGGCTCAACCCCGAGGCGCTCGACCGCCTGGCGCGACGCGCGCGAGAAACCGAGCAGGCGCTGGCGCATCTGACAGCTGAAGTCGAGGCGCGGGTCGGCTCGGAAGGCGCGATCGACGCGCGCACGCTGTTCGCCGCGCCGATCGCAATCGCGCACCGAATCCTCGCGCGGCGCATCGCCGAAGCGGGTGGGCGCGATGCGACCCGCATTGGGCTCGAGAAGATCGAGACTCTAGCGTCGGACCTGCACGAGGCTCTCAAACAACGGCAGGCCCACGCGGCCAATGTTGGCGGCGCGCTCGTCCGGCTCTCCGCGAAAGGCCGGCTCACTTTCGCGCCCGAGCCGCCGAGACAAAGCGGTAGGCGGCCGCAGTCTGTCTGATGCCGGACCCCCGACTGGCTGATCGCCGCTAACGAGTCCATTTTGAGCAATCTCAAGCACTTGCGGCGCCATTTGCGAGTCGTTCCCTGCGCTGACTGTTGAGCCGGTCGCATAGCCGCAATCAAGGGCGCCGGCCGCCTTGCAGTTTCTTTCTGAAAAACACTATCTCATCCCCGCCGCTGCGTCAAGAGTTTGTTGATTTCTTGTGCCCCATCGACCTCGTTCACGGCCTCATAAAAAGCCAGGCGCGGTTCGATCGCGAGAAGGCCCTTAGTCCCAGCCATTGACGACGTGGCAATAGTCCGTGCCGCCCGGGGCGCCGCCAGCATTCTGGCCGATGGCCTGCAGCGACGAGGAATCGCCCGCGATCGTGATCACAAGGTAACGGTTCTGATCCGGCCGGATGGCGAAGACGCGCGAAACGCCGGGGCCAACGCGCTCGGCGCGCGCGGAATAGGTGTACGGCCTGCCATTGGGCGTTTTGATCTGGATTGTCTTATCGCCGCTGTCGTAGCCGACGAAATAGGGGCCGCCGTTCGCCGGATCGCATTCCAGCGACCAGACCCGATGCGTGACGATCCTCGGCGGCGAGGCGAACATATCCGCCGTGTTGTCGCTGTACGCGCCGGCATGGGCTGGCCCGGTTAGGGGCAATGCAAAGAGGGCGGCCACGAGGAGATTGCGCATGGGTCCTTCACCTCAGGCGTCAGCACGGCGCAGACTGGCTGATACAGACGAGGAATCGGCCTCGCTGAGCGACCATGTCCGACTATCATCTACATAAAACTGTAATTTAAACCGCGCGGCTTTGCAACGCCGGTTTCCGCATATGGTTTATCGAATTCCGGGGGCCGCCAGGAATTGGCGCTTAGGCTATCGATTTTGAGATGGTAGCGGGACCCAGACTTGAACTGGGGACCTACGGATTATGATTCCGC